>JAUSOT010000114.1 GCA_030656075.1 Candidatus Cloacimonadales bacterium | reverse complement strand
TTACGAGGTTTTTCCGTCAAATACTTTCTTGAACTATCTGCTTGTTTCTCAGTTACTTAAATCAAGTCGGAAAGATTAATTATAATTCGCGAGACGATACTTTGGATGTAGCCACTAATGATATTAATGAGCGTATTGCCGAAAAGCTGGAAGAAATTGAAATTAATGATATCGATGTTAGCCAGCGACTGGAAAGAGAGCTGAAGTGCGATTATCTTAGCCAAAGAAGCGGTGAACGAAAATGATGAAACCAGAAAGAAGTTTGAGGTGATGTACCGAGAAGTATTTATTAAATTCAAAGCGTGTCTAACCATCCCCGGCGTGAATGCTTATCGCAATCAATACAGCGCTATAAATATCATTTACAAAAGTCTGCAAAAAGACCGCCAGAATATTGAAGCCACCTTTGAGGCATTATTGAAATTTGTGCAAGAGTTGGACGAGGAAGAAAGCCGGGCAGTGCGGGAGGGGTTGGATGAGGAGACGCTGGCTATTTATGACCTCTTGGTAAAATCAGATTTAAACCCCCAGGAAATCCAAAAGATAAAGAAGGTAGCCAAAGAACTGTTAAAAACACTGAAAGCGAAATTGAAGGATCTATATAAGTGGCAAGATAGAGAACCTACAAGAGATGGTGTAAAAGTATTAATTAGAAATTTTCTTTGGGATGAGGCAACCGGTTTGCCAGTAGATTATTACACGCAAAACGATGTAGATAAAAAAACCGAAGCTGTTTTTTATCATGTTTATCGGGCATATCCGACAATACCATCACCATATTATGCAATTGCATCATATTAATGAATATTGAGTATTTGCTTCATGGCTGGAGCTAATCCCCAATCTTATCTTGATCAATAATGATCGAGGCGATCGATGCTAAACTGAAAATCGGTTTACTTTTCAGCACTGCCAGTTCAAATTCCCGCACCAGCGAATCCATCAATTCTTTCACAGAAATTATTTTATCAACCCGCCAGGCATTGGCTCCGGCAAAACTGAAACCGTTCTTCAATTCACCGATTTTAGCTTTCATCAAAGCATTGGCAATGCAATAGAGCGAAGTTTTGAAATCGCCCTTTTCTATCCAGCTCACGACTTTACAGACTGTGTGAAAACCGTAGCCCAACGCTCTGTGGTGGAATTTCGAAGTCGAAATTTGGATTGTAATCAACAATCTCTCTTGAAGGAGAGTATTTTGACTCCCGAAAATCAGATTTACTTTCATTTCCACACAGTCTGTTCAGTCGTGGGAAAGAAAACACACCCCGTGGCTAAAGCCGTACTCCTACTTCGACAAGCTCAGTACGGCGTCTCAAGAGGGGATTTATCAGTGTCCACTCGTGCAAATCCGCGACCTAATTCCATTCATGTAAAACCTGAGATTCTTCGTTAGATCAACCTTTGTAAGAGTTCCTCAGAAATACAGGTTTTGTTTATTCTTCAAACGTGAACTTAGTGGCTTTGTGGCAAACTATTCGCTCTAATCTGCGGCTAAAACAATCAGTGTTAAATCTGCGACAATTTGTAAATCCGTTCTTAACTCCGCTGTCATGCTTCCCGCTAAGTCAAGTCCGGAAAAAATAAATTTGACAAGAATGATCTTTTTTCAAATTTTTGAAATGTAGTTGAAATGATATTTATTTAATTCTCAAAAGCAGGTAACTTGTAGAGAAAAAATATCATTTTTCTTTCTCAAGATATTTGAGAATATAAGTGTGTTAGCTATCAGATAATAGCTGGCATTAATAAAAAAAGAGGAGAAAAGGATGAAAAAAACGTTAATTGTATTTTTATTGGTTCTGGGATTGTTTGCGTCGAGTTTGCTGGCTCAAAACAAATCCATGCTGGTGGGCGGCGTCAATTTCGGCAGCATTTCCTACAATGACAAAGACATTGCTGATATGGTAGATGTTTCTTCTAAATTGGGATTTAATGTAGGTTTGGAAGCAGCCGCTGGTCCATTGAAATTTGGTGTGTCTTACATCCAGAGAGGATCAACAGTAAAAGTCTCTGATTATGACTATAAAGGTTGGGAAATTTACAATTATATTACAGGTTATGCGCTAATTCCTATTCCTCTTTCAAAACAATTTTCTTTATTAGGCGGAATGCAGGTTGGAAAATGTTTAGGGGGCAAATGGGAAGCTGACATGTATGGAGAATCAGACTCTGGTACCTTAGATGCAGAAGATTTCAATATCGATTTTGGTATAGTTGTTGGAGCAGATATTATGTTCAGCCCCAAAGTGGGGGCAAGAGCATCGTATTATTATGGTCTTTCTGATGTAGCGAAAGATATTGATTCAAATGATAATTATAAAAATAATGGCTTTGGAATCAACCTGCTTTTTGCATTATAAGATTTTAAGATCATGATACAAATGCCCCTTGCTTGGGGCATTTGTATTTTTTTTTAAAACCAGTCTGGAAACAAGGAACCCGTTCCCAAACAGAGATTTGCTTACGAAATGAATAATTGCAGGAGCGGTTTTAAACCGCCCTTTTCTATATAGGGAATCAATAACTTAACTTTCACCAACCGTTTGGAAGGTTTATACGCACCCTGCGGCTAAAGCCGCACCCCTATTTCGTCAAGCTCAGTACGGCGTCTCGATAGGGGAATTTATCAGTGTTCATCCGCGGCCTAATTCCATTTCTGCCAAAAACCTGAGATTCTTCATTAGATCAACCTTTGTAAGAGTTCCTCAGAAAGACAGGTTTTCTTTTCTCTCTGTTTGTCTCGCCGGAGCTTTTCAACCATAAGTTTTGGTAGATCGTCTAGATTAATATTTTAATGAAAAGTAAGTGAAAGTAAATCTTGAAATTCTGTTATCCTGTCTAAAATCCAAAACCTGAGATTCTTCCAAAGAACAACCTGCCAGAAACGTCAGAAAGACAGGTTTTGCTAATTCATCAATCGTGAACTTTGTGCCTTAGTGGCAGTTTATCCGCGGCTACAAATCTATAATAATAAATCAAATGCAGGCTGCTTTTTCCTGACAGCTTGTTCAAATTCCCGCACCAGCGAATCCATCAATTCTTTCACAGAAATTATTTTATCAACCCGCCAGGCATTGGCTCCGGCAAAACTGAAACCGTTCTTCAATTCACCGATTTTTGCTTTCATCAAAGCATTGGCAATGCAATAGAGCGAAGTTTTGAAATCGCAGGTTTTCAGGCATTTCCAGGGACAGCGGAACGGTTTTTTGATGCCGGCTTTCACATCCTTTAAAAAGTCGTTCAAAATGGCGCGACCAGGCAAGCCAACCGGACTCTGGATGATGACGATATCCTCTTTTTTGCACTTGATGTACTGGTTTTTAAATTCGATATCAGCATCGCATTCATTGGTAGCCACAAAGCGCGTTCCCATCTGCACACCGCTGGCACCCAGATTCATGAATTTATAGATGTCGTCGCCATCGTAAACTCCGCCACCGGCAATCACGGGAATTTTTTTATTGTATTTGATTTCGAACATTTTTATTGCTGCACAGACATCGGGAATAATTTTTTCCAAAGTATATTCAGGGTCATCGATCTGTTCCGGTTTGAAACCAAGATGACCTCCGGCCAAAGGACCTTCCACCACAACGGCGTCCGGAACGTGAGCAAAATGCTTGTCCCATGTTTTGAAAATTAGTGTGGCTGCCCGACCTGATGAGACAATGGGTGCAATTTTTGTATGTGAGTTTTTTATATCACTCGCTGAAATTCCCACCGGCAGTTTTAATGGTAAACCGGCGCCCAAAAAGAGAATATCAATTTTTTCTTCCAAGGCTACTCTCACCATTTCATCAAAGTCGGAAATAGCTACCATGATATTTAAACCGAGAACTCCGTCTGTCAGTTTTCTCGCTCTGCGGATTTCGCGACGCAAAGCAATTTTATTATCTTCCTTGAAGGTTTTCTTGGAAGCATGTTCCAGCATTCCCAAAGCGACAGAAGAAATCACCCCGATCCCTCCGGCATTTGCCACAGCAGAAGCCAGACCGGACAACGATATTCCCACGCCCATTCCACCCTGGATGATGGGTAGTTTTGCAATTAGATTTCCTATTTTTAATTCTGGTATTTTTATCATTTGAACTCCTATAATTTTCGACCGGATTAGTTCTTCAGTCGAAAATTCATAAAAAAATTAGTTTCTAACTTCGATTCCTTTAAAAATTATTTCTATCATTTGCTGGCTGTCTCTTTCCAGATCCTGCTCTTTCTGAACGAAAAGAGGATATTCCAAACCTTTGATGGCAATGGCGATCATGCGGACTGCGACATCGACATCGCAGGGGGCAAAAATGTTCTGTTTAATTCCCTCATTTATCAGAGTGCTCAAGGTGCTGTTTTCGAAATTATAGAAATCTTCTCTCACCTGTTCGATGAAAAAATAATGATCGAGATATTCGTGGGTGAGAGTTTTATAATAATTGCTAAGTTCTTTGAGATGCAGCATTCTGGTGCGAACATATTGCATGATTTTATCTTGCGGACTATAGGCTTTTTGGATAGCTTCATTCAATTTCCGGTGGAAATGCTCTGAATGGATCCGCACGATTTCAGTAAAGATATCTTCTTTGTTTTTGAAGTAATAATACATACTGGATTTTCCCATCCGGGCTTTTGCCGCAATTTCATCCATGGTGGTTTTTTTTAAACCGTAAAGTGCGATCATTTCCTTGGCAACGGCAATAATCCGGTTTCTCTTTTCATCCATTAATTACTCCTTTAATATATTCGTCCAATTCCGTTTTCCGGTCTAACTCGTCAAGAAAAAATTATAACTAAAATTGGATTCATCAGACAAACTTGTATCTCGTTCCTAAACTCCAGTTTGGGAACGCAATTAATGCGAAACTCCTGTTTCACTCTATTCCGTTCACAACTCCACTAACATTCTTCCCGTGAAGTCGAGTCCGGGGAATTGAGATTCTTCGTGGGTAACGATAAAAGAAACCTCAGAAAGACAAAATTATCACGTTCATCCGCGTACATTCGTGGTTAAAATAAGTCAGTGTTCTGTCTGTGCAAGTCTGTGGCAATAAAAGAGATTCTTCGTAAGAACAATCTTAGAAGAAATCCTCAGAAAGATAAAAACAGATTTATTCAATCCTGCCCATCCTGATTCAGACAACAAAACACCCCGAATTTCTTCGGGGCGTTTTTGTGTGTTTTCAAACTCAATAAAAAATCGCGTTTTACTTGAGCAAGATCATTTTACGCGTGTTTGAATATCTACTACCAACGTGCATTTTATAGAAATAAATTCCGCTGGCAACATTGCGGTTATTTGTGTCTTTACCTTCCCATCTGGCTGTGTGGTAACCGGGTTGCAGGTTTTCGTTCAGAATGGTAGCTACCTTGGCACCTTTGATGTTGTAGATATCGATCGTAACGTTATCTGATGTGCTGAGAGCAAAGCTGATGACCGTGGCCGGATTAAAGGGATTGGGATAGTTGCCGTAAAGTTCAGTTCTGGCAGGAACATCATTTCCAGCGCCCGTTTGAACATGCTCGATAATTGCATCTCCGGAAAGTGCGGATTGATAATTTCCACTATATACAGCTCTGATGTTGTATGTATAAGTTCCATTCGGTACATCAGGATCGAGATAAGTGGTTTCCATCACGTTATTTGCGATCATTACAAGGTTTCGATAAACTTTGTAATGAGTAAAATCCCTGGATGCCGGTGAATCCCAGCTCAAAAAGACACCCGTTCCCTGAGTTGCAGCTTGAAGATTCCGGGGAACAGGCAGGATCAATTCTACAGTTTCAATTTCGGAAGGATCTGACTCTCCTACATGGAATAAGGCAGTGATGTAATATTCATAAACTCCGGCTGGCAGGACGGCATCTGTATAGGTTAGTTCCACAGGATCTATTATCTCAGTGATTTCCAAACCGTCTTTATAAACTTTATAGCCCAGCAGATCTCTGGAATTGTCGGAGCCGCTTGGCTGATCCCAGGTAAGAACGATATCATTAAAATTCTGGATCTCAGCAGAAAGATTTTCGGGTGGAAACATCGGAGCGTATGCTACTATCGAGAAATTGCTTATCCAAGTATCTCCTGCAACAGCTTCCAGTTCAAAATAGACTTGATGATCATCCGGAATATCTGCCGCTGCAGAGATGGTGAAACCTCCAGCCACAGTTGCAGTTGAATTTGCTGCAATATTCCCATAATTTTCCGTACCGTCAACAATTGTGATGTAGGGATCGTCTGTGGTAATCGAAACTACGACATTGTTTGCTTGAACGCTGCCAATATTTTCCATGCATATATTCAAGTAAACACTTTCACTGTTATTAAGTTCTCCGTTACCATTACCTATTGTTGAATCGTCAATTTCACAACTTTCAAAAACAACGTAGGGATTATTGGGAGAGATCACTGAAACGACTTCATATATGGTTTCTGTATTAAAAGCAGTAACCGTCATCTGGGCATCACCGGCTATCATCGTATGCGGTATTGTGACAGAACCGGAAGCATCTGTGAGACCGCAAAAAACTTCATCATCCTGAAAGAAAGAAACCATGGCTCCTTCCACCGGGTTGCCATTTGCCGTCACAATTGTGCTGAAATCTATGCCCATCAATACAGTTTGATTGGAAAGCGTCAAAGCTGCCGGTGTATCGGTGCGAACCTGTAGAGAAGCATCACCAAATACATGCCAGGTTTCCAGCATCGGCTGTCCGCCGCCATAATCTTCTACGGTCATTAAGATACTACCATTGAAGCACATGGCACCGTAGGTTGTCTTCTGCACATCGGTTGTAATACCATTCTGCCCCGGATAAAGTGAATAATCGTAGCCTCCGATCAGCAGGTCATCGATATAATCTTCTCCTCTCATGGGAGGATCCCAGGATTGGTTAATGGTAGCTCCATAAAAACCAACAGCGCCACCACCGGCTTTTTTCAGCCAGGCTTCGGCAAAACATTCTCCGTCATCGAAAGCACCGTTCACACAGGCTACGGAAAGGATGAAAGGAAGCTTGTCGCCATTGGTAAGTGCATTCACATTAGAATTACTGAAACCGGATGAGCCCCAGGAAGTCATCGAACCATGGCCGCAATAATTAATAATACTTGCACCGGCATTCACGGCATTTGCCACCATCGTTTGATTAGCGGAAGGATCATAGATTGGTGAATATGCATCATAGGTAAACGGATCAAGTTTGTTGTCGTAGATATTTTGGATATGTACATAATCTAATTCGCCGTCATCTCCGGGACCCTGGTTGGAAGCTATTCCGATCGCGGCAGAATACCAGGTTTCTCCGGTTTGAGGTGTTTGTTCGTAAGTGATGGATTTATCAACTTGAACGGTTACATCTGCTGCCGAGTTGGCAGAAAATCTTCCTACGATCAGATCGGGATAAGCATCTCCACCCACCACGCAACCCAGGTTCGGATCGGTTGCTGCACCACCGCTGGTTGGTCCTTTTATATCTGCCCAGTCGCCTACCAACTGCACATAGAGAATGTCATTATGGTTGTCGTATGTTGTTTGCACCAGAGAAGTAACGATTGTGTTGGTAGCGACTTCTTCGATATAAACCGTGTAGCCTTTTTCTCTTTTCCACTGAATCCAGGGGGCAATGGCATCTGCATCACGCGCTGTGTAGATCGTTAAAATGGAACCGTATTGATCCAGTTCATGTTCAAACCTGGATACATCATAATTCAAAAAAACCGTGCCGTAGAGGAAGTGCATCTCCCGCGTTACATTGCTGCTGTTTATAGGTAGTGGATTGATCGGCGTTGTGTTGTTTTCAGTCAATCTCACAGTCAGGTTTGTGTAAACCCGCAGAACGTTCTTGGCTGCATTATATTGGAACGGATAAACGTAAACATTCGTTCCACGCACACTGCGCAGGATGAAAGGATCAGTTGCTTCCGCCAGGTTGGCAGGATAAAATTCATCTGTGATGGAAGCAGGATCGATCTCATACGGGATCATCGCCGGATCCTGGTTTCGATAGATGATGCCACGGGAAGGCAGCATTGGGTAGTCAAGATCGTATTCCACAAAATCGGAAGAAACTACTTCCAAACTCACATTCCTGCTGGCGGAAAGCTGCAAGGTGGCATGAATGAACGGCAGTTCTGCATAACCTTCATCGGTTGTTACCACGCTGCCTTCAAAATCGAGGTTAGAATAGATAACTCCATTCTGAACCGTCTCATTCAGATGATAATCATCCAAGACAAAATTCAGTTCATACTCCCCGCTGGAAGGTTGGTTAAAAAATACGTCAAATCCGTTTGCTGCGAAAAGCATTGCTCCGCTGATCAGCAAAACCATAATTAATAACTTCTTTCTCATACTATCTCTCCTAATATTTTCAAATTATTTTAATAGCAGCATCTTCTTTACGCTTGTATAATCGGTTGCTTCCGTATCGATCTCGTAGAAGTAAACGCCGCTGCTCACATTTTTATTGTTTTCATCTTTTCCATTCCAGAAAATCTGATGATATCCTGCTTTTTGAGTTCCCTGCATCAGGGTTTTCACTTTCTGACCCTTAATGTTGAAGATGAATAAAGTCACTTCAGAATCCTGGCTCAATCCGTAACTGATCGTAGTTGTTGGATTAAACGGATTTGGATAGTTGCCGTAAAGTTGGGTCAGCGCCGGAATCAGGTTGGGATCGGTTCCTGTGCCATCTCCAAGGCCATGAACCGGAAGTTCAATGGTCGGTTGAGTGGCATCGTTGCTAATGATCGTAATGCAATCATTATATTCGATAGCTTCGGCGGGAGCAAATTCCACTTCGATAGTCTGTTCTTCTCCCACCAACACAGTAAATGTTGCTTGATTACTCTGATTAATTGTGAAACAATCCGGAGTCATGATCACGCCGATGAGTGTTGCATCGCCATCATTGGAAATCGTGAACTGCTGAATGGCAGATTCTCCTACGAGAACCGTGCCGAATTCCAATTCATTCACATCCAGACTGATGACCGGAGAACCCATACCGCCGCCAACACCCGGGAAAACGATGTAATCTATCCAGGAACAATCACTACCGTTACTCACAGAACCATCTTTGCTATAATCCCATTTGAAAATAACATTATTCCCGGCTGGAACGTTAAAAGCTACTTCTCCCCACGGAACTTCGCCACACCAGTCATCCTGCAGGCTGCCGTTGATATAAAATTTCAGGTAATCATAATTTGCTTCCGAAGAAACGCGGCGGAAAAAGCTGATCTCACCATCGACAGGAACATCCATTGTCAATGTCAGAGATGCTGTTTGGTTATGTGAAATGATAGAGGATTTAGCGCTATAATTTCCTTCATAGGGATTAACCTCTGAAATTTCCCAGCCATAAGCGCCAAATTGCCAAGCAAAGGCAGAAAAATCTCCAGTCTCGAAATCTTCAAAAACTAAACCAATCGCTGCATAAATCGTTTCGGCAAGGTCATATTCACCGCTGGTAGCCACAAAGAAGAAAGAAACAACCGTTCCCGGCAGCACTTCAGAAGATACAATCACGGAAAATTCTGCGATAGCTTCTTCTCCACCGGCCAGCGGATCAAGATTGAAAATATCACTAACTATCGTAATTTCATCTGGATTAGCTGTGGAAAGCATGGAAACGATGTCCATCGAAAGAGCATTCCCAATATTGCTAAGCGGAATATAAAGCGTTGCCGTTTCGCCAGGGTCCAGCATTCCGTTTCCGCCGCTATCTTCCACGATCATTGTTCCGCAATCAAATAACGGTGCATTGAACGTGATAAAAATCGTGGAAGTCCAGGTGGCAGTTCCCACCATTTCCACGGTAAAAGTTATCATATACTGATCGGGAATATTATCTGTTACTTCCATCTCAAAAGCATCTGTAATCGACACAATTGACCCGGCAGTAATATCTCCGATCAAAACACTGCCATTGGTAATATTTACATATTCATCATCTGTATTCAATGTAGCAGAAACGCCGATAGCATCGTCGGTTCCAACATTTTCAAAGCTCATATCCAGATTTATCGTTTCATTATATTCGGGGATGTTATTGTTATCATCCGTCACAGTATAAGATTCGACCAAAACGTATGGTCCGCCGCTGGGAATCACTTCGATCTCATCAATGATCGGAATGCGGTTTTGTTTGCTGATAACGATAGAAGCCATACCAGGAGTACTGAAAGGTTCAAATTCCAGGTTAGCGATACCGGATTCACCGACCAACGCAACTGCATAAATATCACCGTCCATAGACAAAGAAACATAGGAATATGGATCTGCAGTTACCTGCATAGAAGTCAATCCAAGGAAAAGTACATCAGGATAAGTGGCTATATTAACTTGAGGAACACCCAGGAATGCTTCCAGGGAAGGATCGCCCATAATGGAGTAAATTTCCCAGTAATAATTAATCGATCCTCCGCCTTCGGTGACAGCCATATTTCCTCGCCAGATCATAGCTCCAGTTGTTGTTGTCCAGTCGGCAAAAGTTTCGCCATGATCATGGAAAAGTCCGTCGTAAACTCCCAAACCGGTAGTAGCATAAGTTGGATTGGAAACAACTGCGCCGGCTCCAACTCCCCACCAGTAATCTTCATCCCAGTAAGTGCTGTTCGTTCCACCAATATAACCAACTGCGCCTTTATCAGCAGCACGCAGCCAGGCTTCCCCAAAGCAGGTGTATTCTTCAAATTTATTGGTGAGACAGCAGTTTCCCACTGCCAGACAATATTCTCCGTAGTTTTGCAGGCTGTTAATGTTGGCAATCGTGAAAGAAGGATTAGCCCAACTTGTTGAACTTCCGTGAGCGGTGTAATTGATATAACCAACACCATCACTCACATTTTGCACAATATTTGCGGAATTACTTCCGGAGTTAGGATAAAGATAAGTATAACTGGAAATTCCATGTGCGGCGTTGAAATAGTTTTCAGTTCCATAATTGATCTGTCCATTTCCCCAGGTGCTGCCGTGGAATGAGTCCATTCCGGCGATCATAACCACTTCTTCCAGGTAGGCAGGATCGGGCATTTCATATTTTTCATACATCAGGGTTTTATCGATCTGAGGTTGAAGTTCGGTCGTATTATTCGCCGAAAAACGTCCATAATACATATCAGGAACGATATTGGTCCCATCAAGTTTCACATAATTGAGATCGGTTATGTGGCTGCCTTCCGAGCCGTTCCAGGCTGGAATCTGCGCTACATCACCCACGAAAAGAACGAACGAAGGAGCCGGATCATCCGGAGTTGCGGCATCATATAAATCCTGCAGGAAAGCTTTGATCGAAGTTGTGGTCGAACCGACATTCGGTTCATCCGTGTAGGCTTCGATCACCTCAAATCCTTTTTCGATCTTCCACTCGATGAACGTCTGCATTTGAGCTTCGAACATGCGGTCAGAAATTATCACGTATTTCACAGGATAGCGGGTAAGCTCATCTCTGGAAACAACGGTTTCATAATTTAAAAGTGACGTGCTGTATAAGGCATTGAAATAGTGCGAATAAGCTTTTTCACGCATATAATTTGTTGCTGCCAGATCAGCTCCAATGAAATCAACCTGGACATTCACATTGTTGAAAACACGAATCGTGCCGCTGACGGGATTGTATTTCACCGGTTCCAAAATGAGAGCAAATATTCGAACACCACGCATACTGCCGACTTCTTCCACCGAGATCAGCGGACTTGTGTTGAAATTATTCGATTCGTAAGTTGCTGTATTTTTTGTGAACTGAATTTTGCTGGGATCGGCACTTTTGGGAACAGGCAACTGGGCTGGTAACAAAGGATAATTAATGCCAAAATCTGAGAGTAGATATTCAGTTTCGGAAAAACCTGTTGTGTTCACTCTCACTTCCGCGCCAAATGGAACTGCGATCAATTTCCTGATGATCGGTAGTTTAGGTTCCCCGATCCTGGTCGAATACGTTCCTTCCGGAATGCTGATTTGGGAAAAAACACCCTGTTTTGTACTAACCTCAAATGAGTTCAATTGAGAAATCCTGAAATCTATATTCATCCAAAAATCATTACTGTTTAATACATTTACATCCGTTCTGCTGTTTCCCAGATTGATAGTTCCGGCAAACAAAGACAGCGAAAAAATTAAAAAACACATTAATAAAACTTTCTGCACTACAAATCTCCTATAAATTCCTTTTATCTTAAAGAATGCAAAAAAGATACCAAGACTGATAATATAAATATATTTTTCAGCGTGAAATAAAATCCTGCTTCCGGTTTCATGAAAAAACAAGTGTGATATACAAAATCCGGTCAGTGAAATTAAATTGACAAAAAATCGTTCAACGAAAATTTCAAAGCAGATTTGGAGGTAGCAGTGGATAAAAAGACTTTTTTTGATAAATTGCGGCATGACGCTAATATTGCTTTTTCCAAAGTCGTTGATAAAGTAGAAGAAGTGAGCAGAACTTCTTCTCTCAGTTTAAAGATCAACTCTTTGAAAACTCAAAGCAAAGATCTGAAAAAGCAAATCGGAGATTACGTTTTCATCCACCACAAAGACTTTGAAAACGTGGATGAAATAAAAGTTCTGACCGGTAAGATCAAGAAAATTGAAGAAGAAATCGAACGAAAGCGTAAACAATTGACAGAATTGAAAGAAAATAAGCCAAAGAATTAAGGATCAATAAAATTTCTAATATTAATAAATACGTTTATGTCCACTTTGTTTACAGGATTATTCAGAAATTATGTCACTTCACAGATTAATGTGCATTGACTACGGGGAAGTTCGTATCGGCATTGCAGTTAGCGATCCTCTGCAGATAATTTCCAGTCCATTTTCAGTGATTTCTAATCATGCTGAGACTGTATTTAAAGAATTAAAAAACATCATCAAAACGGAAAATGTCGGCAAGATCATTCTGGGACTTCCGCTGAACCTGGAAGGTGAAGACACCGATAAAACCAGGCAAGTGAGGAAGTTTGCAGAGCTTTTAGAAACTGAAATTTCCATTCCCCTGGAATTTTGGGATGAAAGTTATTCCACAGTCGAAGCAAATCAAGCGCTGAAACAAATGGGCTACGACAGCAAAAAAAGCAGGACAGTCGTGGATAAAGTCGCCGCCTCAATCATTTTGCAGGACTATCTGGATCAGAATAAATGAAAAGATATTGGAAGTATCTGGTTTCTATTTTGATTATTATGAGCGTGATCGGCGGTTACCTGTTCTATTTCTGCACATATCCCAAAGAGATCGAAGAAACTATCATCGAGATCAATTCAGGTGAAACTGCTCTTTCCATTGCCAATAAGCTCTACAACAAAAACCTGATCATCAGTCGGGAAGCCTTTTATTTATATATCAAATTAACGAAATCTCAAGGTTCGCTCAGTTATGGCAAATACCTTTTCAAAGGCAATTTGAATATGATCAACATCATCAATTTGATCAAATCCGGTAAGGTGCTGCTGAAAAAGATCACCATTCCGGAAGGACTAACTGCCTGGAAAACCTGCAAACTCCTGGCTAAAAGAGGTTTCGGCAAATATAAAGTTCTCCTTGCCTTGTGTAATGACTCTCTGTTTGCTAAAAAAATGACCGGTTTCAGTATTCCAAATCTGGAAGGTTTTCTCTATCCCGAGACCTATTTCTTTCCCGATGATGTGACCGAAGAATTCATCATTTCTCATATTGTGAAAGAATTTTTCAATCAAACAGCCGATCTCGATTTCAAGCCTAACAAGAACCTTGATTTTTATGAGATAATCATTCTGGCTTCGATCGTGGAACGTGAAGCAAAAATCGAAGACGAGAAGCCCACAATTGCCAGCGTTTATGTAAACCGGATAAATTATAATTATAAACTTCAGGCAGATCCTACCGTGGCTTATGTTTTGGAATTGGCCGGAAAAAATCGGGAAAAGCTTTTTTATAAAGATTTGGAGATCGACTCTCCCTACAATACTTATAAGCATCTTGGACTTCCGCCTACGCCTATTTGCAGTCCTGCCAGAAGTTCGATCGCAGCAGTTTTAAATCCGGCTGAAACGGATTATTTCTTTTTCTTTGCTAACGGACAGGGGCGGCATGAATTCACAAAAACATATCAGCAACACCTATTCAAACAAAATCAACTGAAGGCAAGCAATGGAAATTAACATCATGCCATACCAGAGGTAAACAATGGAAAACATCATCATGCTGCATCTTGCCATCATCATCTTCTTTTCCAAAATTCTGGGAGCGATCTCCCGTAAATTAAAGCTGCCGCCTGTCATCGGAATGTTGCTTCTGGGTATTGTTTTGGGGCCGACATTTCTGCATTTTATCGAGCCGGAAGCCGTGAT
>JAUSOT010000110.1 GCA_030656075.1 Candidatus Cloacimonadales bacterium | reverse complement strand
CCGTCGCTCCGAGACTGTTACGGTTATAGTCATGATCAAAAAAAGCCAGGTCCTGCGTTTCTTCATTAAAAGACAAAATACATTCAAGCGTTGATTTATTATCGGATACTTTATAGATGCGGGGAAACCGGAAATGGAATTGGCGGCAGAGCAGGAACACAACTTTTCGCTGAATTTCAGAAAAATCACCAGTCATCGTATCGCTCATCTCTTTTAACCGATTCACGACATTGGAATAAATTCGGTATAAATCCTTACTTTCCGGGTAGGATATTGTGCAAATCATACCGGAATATTCATAGAGTACATGCTGCGGAAAAAATTCCAGTACCAGGTCTTTACTGGTCTCATCAGAATACAGGAATGTGGATTCAACCTTTTCGGGTACTAATGTCTCTGCTACATTCCGAAACGCCGGCGCTATTTTTTTGGTAAACCGGTCATCGAAATACTTCAAAAAGAAGAGGGTTTCAATGTTCCGTTTCCTTAATCTCAGCATATGTTCACCGGCCAGATTAATATTTTTAATCTTTCCATCATGACTTATCTCAATTATACCAATAGTACCTTTAGCCATAATGGCTTCTTTCAGCTCTTGGGAGTAGGAAAAATATTCCTGGGATATGTATTCGCTGATAACCTGGATCAATGTACTGTGAATGATCTGGGGAATCCGCATTCTCACTTTATCAGGCGTTGTTTTATCTTTGGGACCATCCAATGTCAGAACGGCTACCGGACGGGCCTTATAATAAAGTGGCGCATAAAGTAAATCCATGGGATGCCACTGGTCTTTCGCGTAAATAGGTATCTCGGTCGTCCGGCCGCTGGAAACAATTGTTCTGGCGCGTACATCTTTCCAGGGCATATAATAAAAAGTTGCCAGCCGGTATCGTTCAACCAGAGAGCTTAGAAGTTCCTTCCGTTTTGCAGGATTTAATTTTTTCTCTTCCGCGATCTTAATCAAATCATTAGTATATCCGGAGTAAAGGGTTTTTTTGGTTTCAAATTTGTTATTTAAAAATGAAAGTGTTACACGTTCCCAGCCGCTTTTTCGCAGAGTGTCCAGCAGCACCTGGCATTTTTCATCAAGCGTATCGTAAACCCGGATAAGGTTAAAGTTGGCTGCTAATAATTCTAATATTTGTACTTCGCCTGCCATCTAAATTTCCAAAAATATTTTATTGTTGATTTGATTAATATTACCATGGAATGAAATCTATCAAATTTATACTTTCGTTACAAGTTACATCTGAGAATTTCATCTAAATTATTGGATATTAATGTCCGGTGTACTAATTTTTCAGCATAGTTTTCTATCCAAAACTATTTTTAAGTGATGATTGTCACGTTTTTTTCAGCAGAAATTATGTAATGACAACTGAAATGCCTTAAATTAATCAACAAAAGGGATCTATAAATTGAGGGATATACAATGGCACAAAAAATAAGGTATTTTTTCATATTTCTTTTTCTAATTTCCGGGACAGTTGCTGCGCAGGATTCATATCAGGTTGTAAATCCCGATACATCTGCCAAAAACGATTCGCTTGCCCGGGTAAAGAAGTACACAACATCTACAAAAGCAATCCAAAGTTTACCAGCCAGTAAAACTGCAGTTGCTGTTCTGGAACTTGATCCCAATGGTGTCTCAGATTCGGAAGCAAGAGCTTTATCGGACCGGCTTCGGATCGAAATATTTAATGCCGGTGTATTCGAAGTCATGGAACGGGATAAAATGAACCGGATTCTGGATGAAATGCAGTTCCACCTGAATGACTGCACAACTGATGAGTGTGCGATTGAAATCGGACGATTAATTGG
>JAUSOT010000104.1 GCA_030656075.1 Candidatus Cloacimonadales bacterium | reverse complement strand
GATAATTATACTACTCGAACAGATTTAATTTGAGATGAAGGAATTATAGATATCGGTTTTCATTATCCAGGATTTATTCCGCAAGATATAAATGATACATTTATTTCTACAGAAAACATTCAATTATCAAACCACCCCAATCCTTTCAATCCAACCACAACAATAGACTTCTCAATCCAAAATGATTCAAAAGTTAATTTATCAATATACAATATCAAAGGGCAGAGAATTAAAACTATAATCCAAAATGAATATTCAAAGGGTAATCATTCAATTATTTGGCATGGTGATGATAAATATGGAAAACCTGTAAGTTCGGGAGTTTATTATTACAAGCTGAATGTTAATGGCAAAACTGAAGCAGTGAAAAAATGTTTACTATTGAA
Organism: Candidatus Cloacimonadales bacterium; assembly: GCA_030656075.1. Lineage (GTDB taxonomy): Bacteria > Cloacimonadota > Cloacimonadia > Cloacimonadales > TCS61 > B137-G9. The sequence goes on along the minus strand of JAUSOT010000104.1, from coordinate 9,025 downwards.
ATGAAAAGATGCTGCTAATAAACTTGCCCATAATCAGCGAGAAGAAGAACAAGAAGAATCTTGGTGCACGCGGCTTTACCAACCTTAATTTTCCCTTCGTTTGAAACTCAATTCGCTTCCATTATCTTTCTATCTGGAAAATCTCGAGGAGTCAGTTCCATTTAGTTTCCGGGCAGCAAAGAATTCCTGTTTTCGGCGTTGTTTCTCTTTTTCCCATTCCTTTTTTTCCGTTTGGGTCATCGCTTTATCAGTTTGCGGAAAGGGATTTTCTTTAACGATTTTTATTTTCAGGTTTATCAGTTTTTCAATGTCTTTGATATAAGCGTTTTCTTCCGGTTCGCAAAGGGAAATGGCATTACCTTCTTCTCCTGCCCTGCCAGATCTGCCAATCCTGTGAACATACGTTTCAGCAATATTCGGAATATCATAATTGATCACATATTTCAGTTTGTCGATGTCGATACCACGGGCGGCAATGTCCGTAGCCACCAGCACGCGGAGCTCTCCCTCTTTAAATTGAGCCAGAACTTTTTGCCGGTTATTTTGGGCTTTATCGCCATGTATGGCTGCCGATTTGATCTTATATTTTTTCAGGTGACGGGCGATTTTATCAGCTCCGTGTTTGGTTCGGGAAAACAGCAAAGCCTGATCGATTTTCTCATCCTGAAGGATGTGAATCAGCAGATCTTTTTTATCTTTTTTATTGGTATAATACAGATATTGCCGGATCGTTTCGGCAGTAGAGGAAATTGGGCTGACGTCGACTTTTACGGGATTATTTAAAATCTTCCTGGAAAGTTCTACGATGCTATCCGGCATGGTTGCCGAGAAAAACAGAGACTGACGTTTGACTGGCAGTTTAGCGATGATCTTGCGAATGTCGTTGATAAAGCCCATATCGAGCATCCTGTCAGCTTCATCCAAAACGAAATATTCGACGTCTTTCAAGCTGATGAAACCCTGATTCATCAAGTCCAGCAGCCGGCCGGGGGTGGCGACCAGAATATCCACGCCTTTGCGCAGGGCGTGTGTTTGAGCGCCTTGTTTCACTCCGCCAAAAACGACAGTGTTTTTGATTCCGGTATATTTTCCATAGGTCGAAAAACTTTCGGCAATCTGAATCGCCAGTTCTCGGGTGGGAGTGATGATAAGCGACCTGATTTTGTGCGGATTTGTTTTCCTATGCTGGTCAAGATAGAGATGCTGCAAAATGGGAACTGCGAAAGCGGCTGTTTTGCCTGTCCCGGTTTGAGCGCTGCCCAAGACATCGTTTCTTTTCAGTATGAGCGGAATCGCTTTCACTTGTATCGAAGTAGGTTCGATATAATTTTCATGTTTTAGAGCTTTTAAGATTGGCTCAATAATTCCTAAATTTTCAAATTTCATAATTTCCTAATTTTTTATTTTTAAATAAGATAGCTTTATTAACTCCATAAGCTAAGTTTTTCTTATTCTGAACTGATTTTCTTTGGACAAATGGGAAAAACAGGATTGAAAGAAATTAAGCTTTGTTAACTTCGTTGTTAATCTTTTCAATATTTCCACTCTTTTCTTTGTGCTACTTAGTGTTCTCAGCGGCTAAGTTTTTCATAATCTCCCAAAAATCTTCAGCATAAAATTCAGCTTCTTTTTGAAGTGCTATAATATCGTGCGTCTCGTTATCATCGAAAATAGCAAAGGCATCCATACCGCCGTTATGCGCAGCACGAACTCCATGTAATGTGTCTTCGATAACCAGGCAATCGGCAGGATTCACCTTCAATTCTTCCGCAGCTTTCAGAAAAATATCGGGATAAGGTTTACCTTTGATCTCTACACAACCGGCAACAATCGAACCAAAATAATGCAAAACGCCATTTGCACCCAAAACCGTTTCCGCCAGGTATTTGGAATTGCTGGTTCCGATAGCCATTTTTACATTATTCTGATGAAGGAATTCAATAAATTCCTGAGCTCCCGGTTTCAAAGTGATCTCTGTTTTGTAGTGCTGAGCCACCATCTCCGTCCATTCCGCCCCGATCTCTTCGATCGAATCGGGAAGACTGAATTTATTTTTGAAATACAGGCAAATTTCATTGAAGCTGTTGCCTTCCGGCACATCCTCAAATAAATCTGCTGGAACAGGAAGATTCCTTTTTTCCAGGTATTCTTTATCTATCTGCAGCCAGATGCCCATCGAATCGATCAGCGTGCCGTCTAAGTCAAATATTACTGCTTTGTATTTCATGTGTTCCTTATTTGTTGGACTTCTCATCCCGAGGAGTCCACGTTGTTTTTTGCTTTCGTCCCGAAAGCCATCAATCAATTTTGTTGGACTGCTCGTCTCGAGGAGTCTACATCGTTTTTTACTTTCGTCCCGAAAGCCATCAATCAATTTTGTTGGACTGCTCGTCTCGAGGAGTCCACACTGTTTCTTGCTTTCGTCCCGAAAGCCTTGTACATCAATTCTCAGATCGGGACGATCTGGCAAAACATCTGATTCAAGCGGGACGTTTGAACCAACACTCCGGTTGGACTTCTCGTCTCGAGGAGTCTACATGTTTTTTTGCTTTCGTCCCGAAAGCTAAACACATCAATTCTCAGATCGGGACGATCTGGCAAAACATCTGATTCAAGTGGGACGATTGAACCAACCTTCCGGTTGGACTTCTCGTCCCGAGGAATCCACATGTTTTTTTGCTTTCGTCCCGAAAGCCATCAATCAAACCTCGTTACACCCAAAAGTTGAATTTCATTCGCTGAAGAAAATTTCCAATCTTTTGCTTCATAGACATACTCTTTTCTGACAGGATTATTCTCAACATAATTTACTTTCTGATAAAAGAAATCTTCGCTTTCAATCAATTCAGGATAATTCTTATCCCTCCAAATATGATAACCATCCTCAGACTTGAAGATTTTCAATACATTTGGTTCGGTTTCTTGCAGATTTTTGATCAATTCATGGGAAGTATAACTTTTAAAGGATTGTAAGAAATCATATGATTCAGGATTTTGAAAGATCAAATGTAAATGATTTAACATGAAAACCCAGGCAAAGATCTTCAAACTATGATTTTTCTGATAAAATTTTAAAGCTTCAAGGAGAATTTCCCAACGATTCTGTCGATCGAAAATGTAATACCAATTCTGAACCGTTAACGAAACAAAGTAAATTTCATTTTTCAATTCTTCATTAATTCTTGGTGATGGCATTATTTCTCCTTTTCTCGGTTGGACTTCTCGTCCCGAGGAGTCCACGTTGTTTTTTGCTTTCGTCCTGAAAGCCTTGTACATCAATTCTCAGATCGGGACGATCTGGCAAAATATCAGGTTCAAGCGGGACGTTTGAACCAACATCCCGGTTGGACTTCTCGTCCCGAAAGCCTACATTTCTACAAGTTTCTCCCTTACTTTGGCGCTGGTCATATCCATGATCCAGACCACAGCGGCGATCAGCCAGATGATGAGACCGACATTATGCCAGCGAAGAAGTTGTTGCTGCTGAAGGAGCATTAACCCAATTCCTCCGCCACCCACAAAACCAACTATCGTAGCCATGCGCACATTTATATCCCAGCGATAAATCGTGAATGCCAGATAAGGTGAGATTATTTGCGGGATCACAGCAAAAATCCAAACTTGAAGCGTAGTTGCACCGGTAGCCTTGATCGCTTCTACAGGTCCGGTGTCGATATTTTCGATCTGCTCGGAATACAATTTTGTGAGAGAAGCAATCGAATGAACCATCAAAGCCAGCATTCCCGCAAAGGGACCTATTCCCACCCACACACTGAAAATAATTGCCCAGACTATCGCTTCGATAGACCGGAAAAGTGTAGCAATTGAACGAATGATTACATACACTGCATTTCCAAGAATTGTTTTCGGCATCAGGTTACGCGCTGCAAAAAAACTGAGAACGAAAGCGATTGGAATGGCAAACAAGGTAGCCAACAAAGCCAGATAGATCGTTTCAGCCAAAGCAGTTAAACTCATTATCAGAATATCAAGATTCGGATTAAAAATCCCGCTCATGATACCACCGGCATTTTTAAATTGAGTAAAGAATTTATATGGATTCACTTCCACCAGCTTCCAGCCGACAATAAAAGTGACAGCTAAAACAACAATTATCGACCAACCCCAAAAAGTTTTATTCCATCTGATATTCGTAAATTTTGTTGGAACGAATATTTTCCTTCCCAGGGAAATTCCAGCAGTCAGAAAGAAGATTGTAAATATTAAACCGGCAATTATCACAAAGCTGGTTTTCAAATTGATTTCAAACCAACTATTAATCAAATATAAAAAACATCCCCATAAATAAATCCAAAAAAGCAGATCTGTAAAAAAAGCCTGAATAATAGATTTGATCTTATTATTTTTCATTTGATTTCCACCTCTTCAGCATCTTCGCCATAAATTTCCTGGAATTTCTTTTCATCGATTTCTTTGGGAGAGCCTTCAAAAACAATCTCCCCATCCTTTAAAGCTACCACTCGTGTTCCATATTTCCGGGCCAAACTGAGAAAGTGCAGAGAGCAGATTACGGTCATATTGTCTTTTTTATTTAATTCTCCCAGGTACTTCATCACGGAATCAGCAGTGGCAGGATCGAGACTGGCAACCGGTTCATCGGCAAGGATCAGCTTCGGATTTTGCATCAATGCCCGGGCGATCGCCACCCTCTGCTGTTGCCCTCCACTCAAATTCTTGACCTTTTTATTGGCAAAATCCAATAATCCAACTCTCTTCAAATTATCACGGGCAATATTTACATCGTCTTTATGCTGGGTGAACATGATGGAATGCCCCAAAGAAACGTAACCTAATTTTCCGGTAAGAACATTAGTGAGCGCGGATAGATTTTTTATGAGATTAAACTGCTGGAAGATCATGCCGATCTGTCGCCGAATACGCCGTAAATTATTACCTAAAGCGCTTACTACATCTTCATCACAGATGCGGATTTCTCCGGATGTAGAATCGATCAATTTGTTCATACACCTGAGAAGTGTTGATTTTCCTGAACCGGATAAACCGAGCAAGATGCAGAATTCCCCTTCTTTCACATTCAGGTTTATTCCTTTTAATGCATGTGTTCCCCTGGCGTAAACTTTATGAAGATTTTTTATTTCAATTATATTTTTCATTTTAGTAATGCAGCCGGATTCGTACCAAGAATATTTAATGTCCGACGTACAACATCATAATCGCTATCCTTAGCCCGAACAAAATTATCAATATCCAACAAAGTTAACAATGTATTGTGACCTTCAGCGGTAGCTGCAAAATCCAGCAGGCACTGGACAATCTTTTCCCTCATTTCGGGTGGGAATTCTTTGCGGAAAGTAACTGTATCATTGGGAATCCAATCTGTATATCCTATGATTACTATTTTTTCAACAACATCAGGATAGGTTTCCAGCACTGCGCGACGAGCATCGCGGATGTTGCCGTCTTTGTCGGGAGGTGACCAGAAAGTGCAGCCGACATCTGCTGTTCCCTGATACACGGCCAATATTGCCTGAGGGTGGCCGCCGGCAAACATCATTTCTTTCGGTTTGATGCCTTTTTCCGCCAGAATCGCCGAGGGATACAAATAACCGGAAGTAGAAGCTGCATCGGTATAAGCAATCACTTTCCCATTAATATCTTCCAGAGAATCAATGCCGCTACCGGCTTTTGCCAAAAATTGTCCGCGATATTTTTCCAGTCCGTTCCGCACGGTCGTCAACGCAACTTCAGCGCCGAACTTTTCATTTGCCAGAATATAACCAAAAGTGGCAAGCCAGGCAATATCGGTTTCATCCGTACCGAGTGCTTCGATAACAGCAGCATAACTTGTGGGAACTGCTATTTTGAAATAATAACCTGTTTTTTCCGTTAAATAATCCGATACAGCTTTGCCGCTGGTGACGATTTTACCAGCCTCCATTGACGGTACAAAATACATTTTTATGGGATTTTTTTTTGTGCCGAGTTCAGCTTTTTGGCCACAACTGCAAATAACCAAAACCAGTAAAACTAAAAAAAAATTTCCTACTCTCATTTTTACTCCTTATTTATGCATAAAAACTTTTTGAATTATGGAATTATACGTCAAGGTTGATTTAAAAAAAATTGCCGTCCTTGTTGGACTTCTCGTCCCGGGGAGTCCACACAGTTTCTTGCTTTCGTCCCGAAAGCCATTATTAGTCAATCTCCGATCGGGAAGATCTGGCTAAACACCTGGTTCAAGCGGGACGTTTGAACCAACCCATTTTGTCATTCTTGTTGGACTGCTCGTCCCGAGGAGTTCAAACTGTTTCTTGCTTTCGTCCCGAAAGACATTATTAGTCAATCTCAGATCGGGACGATCTGAACAAAACCTTCGGTTCAAGCGGTACGTTTGAACCAACCCATTTTGTCATCCTTGTTGGACTTCTCGTCCCGAGGAGTCCACACTGTTTCTTGCTTTCGTCCCGAAAGCCATTATTGAGCAATCTCCGATCGGGACGATCTGGCTAAACATCCGGTTTATTTACGACCGCTCCGAAGGTCTTCAACCGTTCGGAAGGTTCGTGCAGAAATGATCAAAATTTTATTATGTTCTTAAGCTCTGCCAATTCATGTATTTCATAAGTTGGCTTGATGCTGGTTTCATTTTTAAGATTCTTGGGATTGTACCAGCAGGAATCGATACCGAAATCTACACCGCCCTGAATATCGGAAGTCAAATTATCTCCCACAATAATAGCAGAATATTTATAAGGAAGTTCAGCGAAAATATATTCGAAAAATTCTCTATTTGGTTTGGGAAAACCGATTTCTTCCGAAATGAAAATATGCTGGAAATATTTTGCCAGCCTGCTGTTGGCAAATCTGGGACGCTGCACTTCGGCAAGTCCGTTCGTGGCCAGGGCAAGCTCACATTTTCCATGGAAATAACTTACAATTTCTTCTGCTCCTTCCAGCAGATCGATCCCCTGAGCTAAATTTACCAGGTAAGCCGGGCTGATTTCCTTTGGATTCAAGTCCAGTTTTTGATTTTCGAAAAACCTTCTGAAACGTTCAACCCGCAGTTTTGCCGAACTGATCTTTTTCTCTTCAAATTCCTTCCAGACCGCTTTGTTTATCTTTTCATATTCAGAATGCAGAGTATTTAGATTTTCTCTGATCCCAAATTTCCGCATTGTTTTTTCAAATGCTTCCCATTCGGCTTTATCAAAATTGAATAGCGTTCCGTCCGCATCGAATAAGATCAATTTATATTTCATGCAAACCAAATTTGCTGAATAACTTTAAATGTCCACCTTGATTTTTATGTTACTTCTCAGGTTGGGAAGATTTGACCAAACATTAGGCAGCTTGTTAAACTTCCGAAGTTTTAGAAACTTCGGAAGTTTGTAACATGTTCACTCTGAACGTGTCGAAACGGTCGGAGCGACTGTTGTACATTTGTAAAAAACTTTGAAAAGATCTCTTAAAGACTATTCTCTCAGTTGACACTTTCAAAGTTGAGATGAAAAATCCCTTTAAAGTGCTAAGAAAAAGAAACACTTGGAAGAAGCATTTTCAATGTTAATTGACCAAGATGGTCTGCTTACATGTCTGGTTCAACCTGAAAGGATAGCCCAACTTTTTTTCTCGCTTTGACAGGGGAGAAATTTGTTGCTTTAATTTTCTTCCATGAACAGTTTGGCAACACATTCCTGACTTTTCAGTTGGGAGTGTGAAAATATACGAAATTTCTATTTCGTTATGAAGCAAAAGATTAGGATTGAGATGTTTATTATTGTTTAATAATCAGGAGAAATGATGGATTATTTCAGAAGTGATCTGAAACAGAAAAAGCCTGTGAATATAAACGTACCACAGAAAAAGCTGAAAATGGGTTTGAACGAAAGCACTCTAAATCCAATGGAAATTGTTCAGAAACATTTTTTGGAAAAAATGGAAAAAGTGCCTTTAAATAGGTATTTTAACGGAATTACTGACGAACTGAGAACCAAATTAGCCGAGTATGCAGAAGTTGCTCCTGATTGCCTGGCTTTTGGCAATGGCGCTGATGAAATGCTGTATTATATCTTTACCGCTGTGAGGGAAAACAATGATTCTTTCGCTGTTTCTCTGGCTCCATCCTATTTTGATTATCGCAGTTACAGCGGTGCAGTTGGACTGGGAATCAAATTTCTTTCACTGCAGCCTGATTTTGATTTCTCGGCAGCTGACTTTTTGAAATTGGCAGATTCACCAAATTGTAAACTTGTGATCCTCTGCAATCCCAACAATCCCACGGGAAACCTGCTGGATGAAAAGAAGATCATCAAGGTAATTGAAAGCAGTAACAGCCTGGTTCTGATAGATGAAACTTATTTTGAATTTTCCGGAAAAACCTTTACAGATCAGATCGGGAAATATCCCAACCTGATCATCGTGCGTTCCTTTTCCAAAGCCTTTTCTGCAGCTGGTTTAAGGTTTGGTTACGTTATTTCCCATTCCGAAAACATTCGAGAATTGGAAAAAGTGATGACCATCTTTCACCTGAATTTGATGACTCAGGCTATGGTGACAACCATCCTGAAAAACAAAGCGATTTTCCTGGAACACAACAGGAAAGTCATCGAACAGAAACAATTCGTTTTTGAAGAATTGAATAAAATGGAGAGTATCTCTGTTCATCCGAGTGCAACCAATTTTCTGACTTTTTCATTGGGAAACAGAACCGAAGATTTGTTCAATTTCATGTCGGAAAATGACATCGCCATCCGACCGGTCTGGCATCATCCGGTTTTGAAAGAACATGTGCGGGTAACGATCAGTGGAGAGGAAGAAGAGAACAGGCTGTTTTTGGAAAAGGTTAAAGAATTTATTTTGAACTCGACTTAAGAATCCGGTAATCTTTCAATTCACACTTCCGGAGACTTGAGCTTTCCGCTATCAGCGAGCTGATAGTTCTATTAAGATGAAACGGGCATATATATAATTGAATAGTATCTTTGACCAGATAGTCCTACTTTTCAAAGTAGTGGCTATCAAAATCAAAGGAGTAATGAAATGA
>JAUSOT010000103.1 GCA_030656075.1 Candidatus Cloacimonadales bacterium | reverse complement strand
TCATTTCATTACTCCTTTGATTTTGATAGCCACTACTTTGAAAAGTAGGACTATCTGGTCAAAGATACTATTCAATTATATATATGCCCGTTTCATCTTAATAGAACTATCAGCTCGCTGATAGCGGAAAGCTCAAGTCTCTGATTGTAACTATTGAAAGATTGCCAGATTTTTAAGTCGAGTCCAAAAAATTTTCTTCAACGGCATCTCATGTTCCCCTCTATTTGAACGAAGTGGTAAAGAGAGGGGACAGCAGGGGTGAGTTCTACTATTTCCCATCTCGTTTTTCTTTAATCAATTTCTGGTAGATATTCATATATTTTTCAGCTGTTTTCTGCAGGTTAAAACGTCGTTTCGATTCACTCATCACCCGCTGCAATTGTTTTTCCTTCACATCTGAGGGCAGTTTATAAAAAGCCATCGCTTCCTGAAAACCGTAATCCAATCCTTCCCGGTCGGCAAACATAAAAGTGAAACCGTTGCCGCTGTTTTCGTTCACATTCAATTGCTGGATCGTATCCTTGAGTCCACCGGTGGAGCGCACAACCGGCAGAGTGCCGAAGCGCAGAACTTCCATCTGGGGCAATCCGCAAGGCTCATAACGGGATGGCATCAAAATGAAATCGGCAGCAGCTTTACCCAGGTTGCTGAGCGATTCATCGAAATGCCGGTAGGCTATCTGCGGATGTTTCCGGCTGATTTTTTCCAGCCTGGCTTCCAACTTTTTATCGCCGTTTGCCACCACTGCGATCTGCATTTTATATTTTTTCAGGAAATATTCCAAATTATCGAATAAAATATCCGGTCCTTTCTGAAAAAACAGGCGATTGGGCCAAAAGAATAAAGGCACATCTTTTTTTTGTGGCAATCCCATCCGTTCCTGAAAAAGCACTTTATTCTCTGCTTTTTTCTCCGTCATTGTGTATTTATTAAAGTTGATAATATCGCGCAGAACTTTAGAGTTCATCGTGTCATTGGGAGCGTTCAAAATACCGGCAGCTCTTCCCTGTTCATACTTCTGCCTGATCATAGAGAAAATGGAACGGGGAACAATATCGGGGAACATGTTCTCCACCAATTCCTGCAAGAAAGTTTCACTCACCGTATTAAAATAATCGGAAGCATAGATTGCCGTGGCAGTGAAATCCACTTTATTGGTGCGGAAATGTTCTTTCCAGTTTTGCTTAATATTTTCCGGGTAATTTTCAAAATAAAGCCATTCCACAAAATCGAGTGGACGGATGCCGCTGGTTTCGATTTCCATCATGGTTTGTTTTTCGGTGAAAATATTATGAAGCGTGAAGAGAGATTTGATGCCTTTTGCCCTGGCAGCAGCCGGAATCAGGCCGGTCATCCAATCGTTGCAGTGCACCACATCCGGCTGAATAAAATCCAGTAGATTATTGATGATGTGACGCTGAAAAACCAGGGAGCGTCTCATTGGTGTGTGAATAATGTTTTCTGCATAGGGATTATCAATATAGGAAAAAGCGCTGTCGTTCACCAGGTGAATGCCGCGGCCACTGAGCACTACAGCCAGACGATCTACTTGCTGACTGGTGATGGCAGCAATGTGTTTAATGCTGCGGTCGTATTTTGGTAAAACTATATGCAGTTCAAATTCCTGGCTGTCGTTCAAATGGCGCACCAGACCGGCGGAAATATCTCCCAAACCGCCGCCTTTAGCTGCGACCAGGTTGGCAGCATTTCCCATCCCTTCCGGTAGTTCGGTGATTTCCGGTGTGCAGATCAAGATTTTCGGTTTACCTGATTTTTTAAAAACCTGGCTATATTCTCGACTGATTTCTTTACCCACACTTTCTATAGCATGATTTTCTGAATTATTCATCCTGCCATTCCTTTTCGATCAGATCGAATAGTTTTTCGGTTTGATATTCAGTTTTGTTTTCAACTTTTTTCAAAAGATCGATGAATTTTTTCCAGTTTGAAAGTTGCGTTTTACTTCTAATTTTTATGGAAATCAGAATCTGCAAAATTCTCATAAGTGATCGATACGATTCTTGATTAAACCAGATTTTTTTATCATATTCATGGATAGACAGGAAGCGTTTTGTTTCCGGTTTAGAGAATAAATCCTGTAGCCAGGCGGAAGATATTTTCTTCGGCCAGGAATGTAAAACTTCAACCAGCAAACCGGTCAGCAGCGAAATATCGGTTGCTGCCAATTCAGGATCGGTCTGAACGACACAAATTTCGATTTCATCAGCGATCAAAGCTTGTCTGAACCAGTCAGTACCGAATTTCTTTTCCCAAATATCTGCAAAAGGTTTAATGATTTGAGATAGTAAAATAGCCAAAGCTTCCGGTTTTTGGAAATCTTTATATTCAGCTTTAAAAACAGCTAACAGGTTGGTGCAGATCAGGTCGGCAAAATCCGGTTTGGAAGAAATTTCCAAAGTTGCCAGCAAAACATCAGTCTGTTTTTTCAAGCGATCTTTCAATTCGGGAATTATTTGTTTTTCAGAATCTGCAGTTTTGAATTTCCAAATTAGAAGCAGTTGTTTAATGAGAATCGGAGAAATTATCGCCTGAAGCGCATCCAGCATTTCGCTGAGTTCCAATCTTTTCAGAGCACGATGCAGATTCGATGTTCCTTTACCGTTCAATAAATCGTGCAAACGTTCAAAATTCCCATCAGTATCTCCAACTTCCCAAACATCCCAGTAAACAGCATATTTGAAAGCTCCCAGCATTATATAAAGTCCCTTTTGATGCAACTCAGCAGATCTACGAAGATAAGTTAAACCTGAGATGACATCGGTGAAAATCGTGAAATATTTTTCTTCATTTTGTAAATGCCACGCCTGAGCCAGAGTAATTTCCTGCCAATTAAGACCATCGCCATTGGCAACCGGTTTGTAGGCTTTGTGAACGTAGCCGCTGGTTTCGGCAAAGATATTGTGATAAACAACCAAACTGCGTTTCCCGTCTTCTTCATTCGCGTAAGCAAATACATTTTCGTTCAGATCTCCGTGAGTAGTCCGGAAATCAAAAAGTAGAAAATTATCAACTTCTGCGAAAATTTTTCTGGATCGCAAAAGCGGAAAAATCTCTGCTTCATGCCGCCTGACTAAATCTTCATCAACGCTTTCCCAATTCCGTGGACGGGCATATTCCATGCCATAACGTTCTGTAAAACCTTCCACCTGTCCATGCGCGAACATGGGCAAGCCGGGCATGGTTGCCATCACCACACAAACACCAAAATATTTATCATTTGTGCCGAATTGGGCAATCGCCGTATCTTCATCAGGATTGCTCATGAAATTTACAAATCGCTTCAAAATCTGCGGATTGAATGCCAGCACATTTTTAATCGATTCGCGATATTTGGCATTTTCTTCCGTTTTCAACATGTTCATGAAAGCGCTGTTGTAAACGCGATGCATTCCCAAAGTGCGCACAAAATAACCTTCCATCATCCAGAAAGCTTCCGCCAAAAGCAGAGTATCCGGCGCTTCTTCTGCCACGCGATCCACCACTTCCCGCCAGAATTCATTGGGAATGTGAAGATCGAATTCTTTGTTTGTGAGTGCATAACGCGACCGTGATGGGATGTCGCCGCCTTTACCTTTCTGCGGAAACCATAATCTCTGAATATGACGCTTTGCCAGCGTCATGGCTGCATCGAAGCGAATGATGGGAAAACTTTTGGCGATGGAGACGATTTCCTTGATCACACCTTCCCGCACTTCCGATAAAAGATAATTCAACTGCGCTGTGTCGTTCCAGGGAATGCTGGTGCCGTCGTTCCCGTGGTAGATGTAGCGGCTGCGTCCGTCGCGTCTGTCATGCAGTTTATAAACTACCGCTGCATCTGATTTTTCATAGTAATGATCTTCGATGACAACTTCGATTTCGTCACGATCCGAGAGGTTCTGGCTGTGAAATCGATAAGCCGGGAAAGGCGGTTCATCGGTCTGTAAAAACCAATCCGGGTGCTGCACGATCCAGTCGGAATCTATCCCCATGTGATTGGGCACCATATCGCAACCGATGCGCAAACCAAACTGCCAGGCGTTGCGCTGCAAGTTGTGCATCGCTTCATCTCCACCGAGTTCGGGCGCCACGTGATAATTCTTCAAAGAATAAGCGCTGGCAATGGCTTCCTCGTTTCCGGTGAGCTGCTTAATCTTTTTAGAAGCATGGCTGCGTTCCCAGATGCCGATCAACCATAATCCGTTAAAACCTCTTTCTGCCAGTATTCGCAACTCTTCTTCCGGAATTTGATCCAATCTCGTAATTTCCCGATTATATTTTCGGCTGAGTTGAGCCAGCCAGACGTAAGTCGATTTACCGATCAAAACCAGGTTAGACATCCAGGAACGATCTTCGGAAAAACGTTCATATTCTATCATTTCCGCAGAAAATTCATAGGTTTGAGTTGGACCTGGACCACCGCCGTGAAAAGCTTTTTCTTCCTGTAAAAGATCGATTCCAGTTAAAATCGACCAGAGAATATCCTGCAGTAAATCACCAAAATTGAAACGCAGAAAATTGAGCTGATCGTAGATGGAATAGGGATGTTTTTGAGCAGGCAGCAGCAGCAGATCGAAAAGCTTGTGATCGTCCAAAATGGGCGGCTGCTTAGAAAAATAATCTTCCAGAAAATCGATTGAATCGATGTATTTCGTTTCATTCCGCAACGATAAATCCGCAAAAAGAGAACGGAAAGGCAGGAATGCCGAATTTTCATTACACAACCAGATGACGATGGATTCTGTGATAATCTCGTTTTCTTTTATTTGAAAATCCTGCTGCAAACGAACTTTGAGTTTCAATAATTCGAATTTGCTCAATTGCCGGCTGTAAAATTCCGCCAATTCCAACAAACTCTCCGGTGCCATTTTCTGCAGAGCTATGTTAATGATCTGCCTGTATGCCCTGACGATCAGGTTCAGTCCGAAAAGCTCACCGGCAGAAATGCCGGTAAATTGCTCATTCTGCTGCAATCGCCGGGCAATTTCCTGCGCCTGTTTGTCATTAGCAAGCTGCAGTGAATTATCCGGAAAATTGAAATTTCCCAAACCGAAAAGATTAATATTCTCTTTCAGGAAAGGAATTCCTGACTTCATTTTTAAATTAGTTTTTGATTTTTTTACCATTTATAATCCGCTTATTTCAGCTGATCAATAATACCATTTTATGTATTCTTCAAAATTATTGAAGCAGCATTCCCGCGGACGAATGCGGATATTCAGATTCTGTTTGCCGGTTCCGGTCACTTTGATAGTGGTTTCGAAGATATCCAGACTGCCTTTTCGTTCTATGAAATTGAGCGGTATCAACTGCCATTTGTTAGCCGAAGTTCGATAGAAAGCTTCTACCCGGAAAAGACCTTCAGGAGCTCCATCGATCTCGATTTCCGTATAAATTTTCAAGTCAAAATTACTCTTGATCTGTTCTCCGTGCAGCAGGTTGATGTCTACTTTTTTATAACTGATTTTATCCCAGTAGGTTTTTATCTCATCTTGAACTTCCTTTAGTTTATGCAGCATTTCAAAATTATTATCCGAAAGGGCGTTGATGTTTTGAGCACCCGGCAAATAGAACATATTCAGATAATTTCTCAGAACGCGGTGCATATTGAAACCATGTCCCACGGAATAGATAGAATGTTTCATCATTTCGATCCAGGAAATTGGCAGTCCGTTCCTGTCTTGATCGTAGTAAAGCTTGGCAATCGTGTTTTCCAGCAGATCGTAAATTTCGTCTGCTTCCAGCGTGTCACGTACTTCAGGATCCGTGACGTTTTCCCCGGCTGTGATCGCCCAGCCATTGGCAGCAGAATAACATTCCGGCCACCAGCCATCCATCACGCTCAGATTGAGCGCTCCATTCATGCCGGCTTTCATGCCGGAAGTTCCGCTCGCTTCATTCAGTTTGATGGGAGTATTGAGCCATACATCCACACCCTGCACAAGGTGACGGGCAACGTTAATGTCGTAATTTTCCAGAAAAACAAAGCGGTGTTCCAGATTGGAAACCCGGGCAAAATCAATGAGTGCTTTGATCTCGGCTTTACCATTTTCATCAGCAGGATGAGCTTTTCCGGCAAATATAAACTGCACCGGACGTCGTTCGTTCATGAGGATTTTCAATAATCTTTCTTTATCTTTCAAGATGAGAGTACCCCGTTTATAAGTGGCAAAGCGACGGGCGAAACCGATCAGCAAATAATTGGGATTTAAAACCGAATTTGCCCGTTCGGCAGAAGAGCCGCGGTAAAACAGAGTTCTCTGCAATCTGCCCCTCACAAACGAAATGAGCTGTTCTTTGCGCTGCTGGTGCGCTTCCCAGATTTCATTATTAGGAATTGTATGTATGTTTTTCCAAACCTTTTTGTTTACCGCATTATGCAGATAATCGCTGCCGAGATAACGATCGAACAAGCGAGCCATTTGCCTGTTGAGCCAGGTTTGCACGTGAACGCCATTCGTGATGGCCTGCACGGGAAATTCGTCTTCATAAAGCTGGGGATAGATCGGATGCCACATTTCGCGCGAGACCAGGCTGTGCAGTTTGGAAACAGCATTGATGTATTTGGAAAAACGGATTGCCAGAACCGACATCGAAAAGTTATTATTCCCTTTGATCCGGGCATATGTTACAAATTGATCGAAAGAAATCCCGCAGGCTGTGATCTCGTTTTCCAGATAATATTTTACGAGCGATATTTCAAACTCTTCATTACCGGCCGGCACCGGGGTGTGGGTGGTGAATACTGTGCTGGCACGAATAATATTGGTGGCTTCATCAAAACTCAAGCCCTGATCGCGAATCAAATTTCGCAGACGTTTAATGATGAGAAAAGCAGAATGACCTTCGTTGAGATGGAAAACACTGGGTTTAAGGTTCAACGCCTCGATAAGTTTTAAACCGCCAAAAGCCAGGATGATCTCCTGCAGGATGCGTTTTTGACGATCGGAAATATATAAATGATCGGTAATGTTGCGGTATTGAGGTGTGTTTTCAGCCAGATCGGTATCTAAAAGATACAGAGATACTTTCCCCACTTTGATCTGCCAGGCTTTCAGATAAATCTGTTCTCCCCGCAGTTCCAAGTTTAATATCAGATCTTTGCCATTTTCATCTTGAACTTTTTCGATCGGTTTGCTGTACCATTCGTTTTCGTTATAAACTTCTTCCTGCATTCCGTCCAAATTTATCTTTTGATTGAAGTAGCCAAAATGATATAAAAGACCAAACCCGATCAAGGGAACACTCAGATCGGAAGCAGCTTTCAGATGATCTCCCGAAAGTACTCCCAAACCGCCTGAATAAATAGGTAAAGCTTCGTGCAATCCGTATTCCATGGAAAAATAGGCAATGCTGAACTTGGGATCAAATTGCTGCTTAGTATCGTCATTATCGATGTAAAATCCTTCGTATTCCAAATAGGCGGCAAACTTGCGGAATACGGAACTCATCTCATCCATGAATCCCTGGTTGCCTTCCAGTTCATCCCATCTTTCCGAATCGATTTCCTGCAAAAGTTTCTGAGGATTATGATCATAAGCCCGAAAAAGAATCGGATCGATGCGGTTGAAAAGCCTAAAAGCATCATGGTCCCAGGTTGACCAAATATTACCGGCTAATTTTAACAGCGGGGTTAAACTTTCCGGTAATTCCGGTTTCACATAAAAATCTTTAAATTTTATATTATCTTTCATTGTTTCCTCCAACTGTTTTTAAATTTTTTCAATTCCGGTTACGTGTCAATATATCTTCATGTTTTATTTGACGAAAAGCATCGATTCAGCAGTTTAACCTCAGTTGAGAAAGATATGCAGAAATTATTTGAAATTAAGCTAAAATACATTCCTCCCACCGGGGGAGAGCATAAAGTTTTTGTAGCCGGATCGTTCAACGACTGGCAGCAGAAAGAGATGCAGCCTGAAAGTGGAAATTATGTAATCACTCTCCAACTTCCAGCCGGAAAATATTCCTATAAATTCATCGTCGATGGACATTGGATGGTGGATGACACAGCCAATTTCTTTGAAGATGACCATCTGGGCGGCCGCAACAGCGTAATCGTCGTAAAGGACACTACCGAAACACTTTACATTGTACCGATTGTATTTGATTCTTTTGCAAAGGATGTGTTTTTAGTAGCTATCTCAGGTTCCTTTAATGATTGGAAAACCGATCAGCATTTTTTAGCAGGAAATGATTCTGGAAAGTTCAGTACTTTTCTTTTATTGCCGGAAGGTGTTTACCAATATAAATTTGTTTTGAATGATGAAATCTGGCTGACAGACTCGGCAAATCCTGAGAAAATTTCCGATGGGCAAGACGGATATAATTCACTTCTGAAAGTCGATAACCGGTTTGCAATTTTATCTGACTTTACTGAAGAAATATTCACCTACAACCTGATCGACGAACTCTATCCGCGCGGTGAAACGATCGGCAACGGACTGCTGCGAATTGCCTGCCGTTCCTACAAAAATAATGTGAATTCGGTTTCTGTTTTATTGGAAAATTCAGTATATGAAATGGCGAAATTCTATTCGAATAACTGGTATGATTATTATTCGATTATTATTCTTGAGCAGGAGACGGAAACTTATGAAATCCAACTTTATAAAAATGACAAAATTGTTCGTCTTACTTCGAAAGAACCTTTCCAAATCAAACGAAATTCAAGCGATCTGGATTGGCTGCAAAATGGTTTAATTTACCAGATTTTCTGTGACCGCTTTTGTAATGGCGATACCAGTTTAAATCCTGATTTCTCGGAATGGTATTACAATCCTGTACAAAATCCACTTTCTCCGGCAGTTCAACAAAAAATGTATCGTCTGGAAACCGATTGGGAAAATTACGGTTTATTGGAAAATGATCCGCAGCGATTTTACACTTTTTATGGCGGCGACCTGGTTGGTGTTCGACAAAAAATTCCTTATTTGAAACAACTTGGTATAACCTGCATTTATTTCAATCCTCTGGTTCAGGGTGCTTCTACCCATAAATACGACACTTTCGACTATTTGCAGGTCGATCCGCATTTTGGCGGGAATGAATGTTTCAAAGAGCTGGTGCAGGAATGCCACAAAAATGGAATTTCCATCATTCTGGATTTTGCTTTCAATCATGTTGGATTGGGCTTTTTTGCCTTTCAGGAATGCTTAATAAATGGCAAAAAATCTCGCTATTTTAATTGGTTTGATTGGTATAAATGGCCGCTTCCCAAAAAAATATCTGCGAATTTTAAAGCTGCCGATTATTATCAATGCTGGTGGGGGCATGCCACTCTTCCCGATCTGAATTATGATCTGGATCGTCTTCATCCCGAAGAAAACTACATTCATGATATCAATGATGCAAAAGCGAATCAACCGCTGGTCGATCATCTTTTGAAAGTTGCAGAATTCTGGCTGCTGGAAATGGATATCGACGGCTTCCGGCTGGACGTTCCCAACGAGGTTCCGTTTTGGTTTTGGAAGATATTTCGCGATAAAGTAAAATTATTGAAAGCAAAGGCTTACCTGGTTGGTGAAATCTGGCAAAATGCGGCGGAATGGCTGGGAAAATACTTTGATGCTGTGATGAATTATTCTTTTTTTCGAGAGCCTGTTTTGCAGTTTTTTGCGTTGCAGAATTGGACTGAGCATCAATTCCTGCAAGAAATGATGCAAGGTTTGCATACTTACGGCTTTTACAATCTCAGTTTGATGATGAATCTTTTGGACAGCCATGACACTTACCGTTTTTTGCAGGCTTGCGATGGAGATATGAAAAAGCTGAAACTTGCTCTGCTTTTCCAAATGAGCTGGATTGGCGTTCCTCATCTTTATTATGGAGACGAAGTAGGTATGCAGGGCGGAAATGATCCTGATAATCGACGACCCATGAATTGGAAATTTTCAGAAAATCCTGAATTGCGGAATTTGCATGATTTTGTGCAGAAACTTATCTCGATCCGCAAACATAACCGGGTTTTGATTTATGGCGATGTTAGAATCCAACTGACTGATAATGTTCTGATTAAATTTGAGCGAATACTGGAAAATGAGAGTTTCCTTGTTTTGATCAATAATTCTAATGAAATGCTGGAATATAAGTTAGACATGCTTTGTGTTGATATAATTATTAATCAGGAAGTTTCAGGAACGATTTCCATTCCTGCCTTCAGCGGAAAGCTTTTGAAAATCAAATAATTTCAAACGTATTACAAACATTCTCTCCGGAATGCGAAATATAGTAGTTGCCGAATATTTTCAAATAATGATAACAAATGGGCAATTGCTGATGATGAAGATATGATGTCCAAGATCGAAAATGGCAAATTGACTTATCAGCATAAACTTGATGAAGGCGGTTATTATTTATGGAATTATTCTTACCTGGACGGTGATTACGACTTCACAATTGAAACTTCCATCAAACATGTTTCCGGAGTAGAAAACTACGGATACGGCCTCAACTGGGGCATGAAAGATGTGGATAATTATTACAGTTTTGATATCACCAGCAATGGTTACTTTCGAATCGCTAAAACCGAGGGTGATGAATGGTCAGAATTCGTGGAATGGACGACAACAAGTTTGATATATTCATCCGGGTATAATAAACTATCTGTGAAAAAAGTAGGAAACAAAGTAAAATTCTATATAAACGATTCTTATGTAAATGAGATTGATTATGCGGATTTCTTCAGCGATGGTGTCGGTTTTGCGATATGGAGGAATCAGACAATTGAAGTAGATTACCTAACCGTTTACGGCATAGAAGATTGGGAACTCTGGTGGGATTATTTGGATTGGTAGAATCTTTCTGAATGTTTATTCATCGCTCGTAAGATCGTATTGGGAATGTAAATCGGATCGACTCCGTTTACGAAAACGAACTTCGCACCTGATGATTGGGATTAATACACTTCTTTGCGATGTGCAATTCTGATAATAATTATGATTAATTCTTTATCTTTCTTTTGGAAAATAATTCTGTAATTTCCAATCCGTAAACGATATAAATCAATCAAACTACCTTTAAGAGCTTTCAAATTATGTTTCAAGGAATTAGGATTTTCAGCCAGTTGCAGGATTTTAATTTTAATTCTTTTCTGCCAGATCGGATCAATTCTCTTTAATTCCTCAACAGCTTTTTTGTGAAACTTTATTGAGTACATTACAAACCCAATTCTTTCCAAACATCTTCAGCTGAAACAAGTTCCGCATTTTTCAACCTTTTTTCCGCTAAAGCCGTATCCATCTCATCAAAATATAATTCAAGAGCGTCTGCGATGATACTGCTTTTCTTACCATTTAACTCCGTAGCCAGTTTATCTAATTCCAAGGCAATCCCGGCTGGAAGAGTTATATTCAGTCTTGTATGCTTATTCATTACGCCTCCTTTATACGCCGAACAATGTGTTTTTTAATGCGCATAAAGTCAAGCATAATTTTCTTCAGGAGAATTATAAATCCTTCCACTCCACTTGATAATGATTGCGGAATAACAACCAGAATCCGATAATTTGCAGAAAAATATAAGCGAAAATCCCATAATCAAACAGAGTCGAGGCATAATGCATTCCTGCCAGAAGCGGTGCGAAGATAAATACCGTCAGCAAGTAACTTCCCTGCCTGAAAGCCGTATTCTGCCCGGTTTTCAATTCTTCGGAAAAAGGTAATTTCCTGCCGGTCATGTTCTGATAGATCATTTGTAAGATCAGGCAGTTGATGATGACTGCTATTACATGCTCAATAATTGTGAACTTCCAGAGATAAAGATAACCAAGACAGGTGACAGTTAAGATGATTATTTGATATTTGAAGAACATGGCAAATTGACCGCTCTTGATAATAATTCCTGGAGATTTAACGGGTAGAAACCTGTAAATCCAGGCTGCCTGGTAGTTTTCACTGTAGTTCAGATAAATGGATAACGGCATCATCATCATCACTGTGTAATACATAAAATAGAAATGCTTCGTTTGTGAAAGCACAACTTCAGGATCCAACACTTCTTTGTAGATCATAATGAAAGGAAAAACCAACCCCATAACCAGTAGCGGATAGATCGATTGTATTAATTTGCGCTCCCGGGACAGGATGATAACTGAAAATTTATACAAAGCCTGAGAAACATGAGAGCGAAATAAACCAGCAAATCTCATCGCCGAGGGAATTCGCTTTTTATAGTTTTTTGTATCCATCAGGTTCAATTTATAAAGATTTTTTTCAAAACTCGGCGCCATTTTGGAAAGATAAAATCTATAGCCGAATATCGCCAAGCCAATTCCCAAAATACCAGCCAAATATGCGGCAGGATTCATTGAACCTGTAGCAGCAATATATCCCGGCATGGCAAACCAGGCGGGCGGGAAAAGAAAGATTAAATTTGAAATGTTGGCGAAATCTATTTTTGCCAGCCAGTGGATCGAAGTTTGTACAAAGATCTGATAGCCAATGAAAATTACGATCATCGATATTATCTGAATCAGGTTGATGATGTCTTTTAATCTTTCACCGGAAAAATTCTTGAGTAGCATTCCATAAAAAAAAGCTGAACAGAAAAACATGAAAAATAAACAGAAAACTATCGAAAACACTGATATGATCGGCAGTAGTATTCCGAATTTTATTCCCCAGAAAACCAGGGTGGGAAGGCTGAAACTGAGAGCAATTCCCAGCATGTAAAAAATGATGTGCAGGTTCTTTGCCATATTGAGTTCCCGCAACGTTACGGGTTTTGGCAGCAGGATTTCCCGGTCGGAAAGATCGAACATATCCTGGCTGAATTCGATGATGACGGCATAGGAAATGAAAATCATCAGCACCGTGAAGAATGTGATATTTCCCAGAAACAAAGATTTTAGCGATAACATTGCCACTAAGCAAAGAAACATGATTCCCACAAGACCATAGAAGAGGATAGAGAAAATGAAGAGATTTCGGTCTTTACCCGGTTTCAGATTTATGTTCTTGAATCCCAGAGGAGACCTGCGCCGATCCAGGTTGAACTTCAATTGCAGCAGAAGTCGCACTTTCCGGTAATCCATACCAGTTTCATCGAACAGGAAAGCAAATCGATCGAGGATTTTGAGGACGAATATTTTTTTCATGTCAATTTTCTAAAGCTGCGATGATTTTTTCGGCAATCTGTTCATGCTCATGAAAGCCGGTGAGTTCATTGAAAATCCCTTCCAGAGAGCCTTTTTCACTCAATTTCTGCAATTCTTCGAAAGTGCCGTCGGCAATGATCTTACCCTCGAAAATCAGCACGATGCGATTACTGATCTTTTCCACCACATCCATCAGATGCGAACTGTAAAAGATCGTCTTTCCTGCTTTTGCCAGTTTGGAAAGCACTTCCTTAAAAACCAGCACGCTGTTGGCATCCAAGCCATTCAGCGGTTCATCCAGGATGATGATCTCGGGATTGTGGATCAGAGCGGTGACGATGAGCAACTTCTGTTTCATTCCTTTGGAATAAGAAGAAATCCGATCGTTCAAAGCTTTATCAAAGCCGAATAATTCTACCATTTTCTGGCCGCGGCTGGAAACGACATTATCTTCCAAACCGTAAATTTTGCCGATGAATTCGATATATTCCTGACCGGTGAGGGTTTCATAAAGTTGGCCGCCTTCCGGCACATAGCCGATTTTCTTTTTGTACTCGATATCACCGCCTGTGATCTCCTGACCGAAAATCTCTACCTTGCCTTCAAAATCATCGATCATACCCAGTAACACCTTGATAGTTGTCGTTTTACCGGCACCGTTGGGTCCGATATAACTGATGATCTGTCCCGGTGAAATTTGCAGATCGATTCCTTTCAGCACATATTCTTCGCTGTATTTCATTTTGAGGTTGGAGATGGAAATTACTGCGTTTTTATTCATATTTTTTCCTTCGTGCTTTTGGTAAGGACTGATGCTGAAAAATGGAATAAATGTCAATTCAAAAAGACGATGGGAATTTTACAGAAAACAAAATTGAATCGCTCTCGCTGATAATCTGTGTTTGGAGTGCACATTGGAATTTTTTTATAAAAAGATGAATAGGCATAAAGTAATGTAGAATTGAAGTGATTCTAAAAAATCACTAACTTGCACTGATTTTATCGAATTAATAAGAATTTAAAACCTTCGAGGTTTGGATACATAGAAGGTTTTTTAAACTTGACTAAGAATAGTAATAAAATTTTCTTCGAATTCGTTGATTTTATAATTTATTAGGAGAATTGTATGAATTCTATACTGAATATAGATTACTGGAGAAAGTCTTTAGGTCTTTTACCTATGAAACTTTTTTCAGATTCAGTTAATGAACACATCTTATTGAACGGTAATGTAGGCAATTTTTGTATTGATTTTGTAGCAGATAAAAGTTATGAGGATTACTATTCATATGCTTGGTCAAGTAATACAAATAATTTCATTACTATTAAAGAAGATAAATTAAACTTATATAATTGGTTATTAAATAGAAATGAAGTTTATCCTATTGAGAAAATTAGCAATAAAATTGATAAATTTTATTCATATTTATTACAAAACTCATATAGTAGCGAATTAGATATTGTTCCATTTATAATTAATATTTTCAAGAGTTTAAGAAATTTCACAGATGAAAAAGATGAAGGTGTTCAAGCTTTAAACCATTTGCTACTTTTATTAGCTGCATACGATGATGGTGTTGATTTTTGTAATATTGATAGAGAGAAATGGTATATATCAGATTTCTCAACAGAAGCAGGAACTGAAGATTTTCTAGAAGAATTTAAACGAGGTATAGGTGCATCAAATTTAAAACCTAATATAGAATTGATTTTAAGACACTCATCTGGTCAATTATTCCAAGAAGCTCAGAAAGAAGCCATTTTTCCAGTAAATCGGGAAAAAGATTTATTTGGGTTTTATGATACAGAATATGAATTAAAAAAGAAACTATTTTCTAGTTTCCACTACACACCTTCCTATCTTGTAAGGAGTATTGTTGAGAACTCTCTTTCTGAGCTAAATATTTCGGAAATGACAACAATAAAAATATTCGATCCTGCTTGCGGAAGTGCTGAATTTTTATTAGAAGCATTGAAGCAATTAAAGTCTATAGGATACAAAGGTGATGTTATTATCAAAGGTTGGGATTTATCAGAATCAGCAATAAATATTTCTAATTTCTTATTAAAATATGAACAACGAGAATGGGCAAATAAACTTTTGTTTGAATTTGAAAAAGTTGAAAACTCATTAACACAAGATTGGGAGAATGACTATGATTTAATTCTTATGAATCCACCTTTTTCTTCTTGGGAATTAATGAATAAGGATAATAGAGAAATTGTTTCTGATGTATTGAATACAAAAAGTAGAAAAAGACCTAATCTTGCCAGTGCTTTTATTATTAAAAGTATTCGGCATTTGAGAGAAAATGGAATTTTTGGAGCAGTCATACCTTCATCAATATTATTAATGGATTCTTATAAAGATCTACGTAATGAAATTAAAGAATCTTTATCCTTAAAACTTGTTGGTAAACTAGGAAATTATGTTTTTAAAAATGCTTTAACTGATATTAGTATATTGATCGGTAAAAAACCTAAAACAGAGTGTAATACAACATTGCTTTGGACAAAAAATGAACCTGGTATTGTTTCAACTGCTTTACGAGATTTAAGAAAAGTGAATTACCAAATGCTACCATATATCAAAGATAAGAAAACACATAGTATTTATAAAGTTAATAGATATCCACAAAAAGAAAATTGGAAAATTATTTCATTTTTAGAACAGAAACTAATAAAGCAACTGAATGAATTAGTTGCAATGGGTAATCTTAAAACAGTTCAAGATATTTTTAATGTAAAACAAGGTATAAGGACAGGGAATAATAAAATATTTATTATTACAAAAGACCAGTATGAAAATTTACCAAATGAAGAGAAAACCTTTTTTCGTCCATCAATAGATAATAAATCAATCAAGAATGGTGTTTTAAGTAAAGTAAATTATGTTTGGTTCCCATATTCAAACTCCAAAAATCTTTTAATAACTTCTGAAAATGAATTAATCCAAAATGCTTCGACTTATTATAATAAGTATTTGTTTCGATATAAAGAACATTTAATTAATAGAAAAAAAGATATTCCTTTTTGGTGGAGTCTGAGTGATTATGCACCAAGATTAATACCTTTTTCGACTAAATTAGTCTCAACAGAATTCGGTAAATCTGGCTCTTTTGCCTTTGATGAAAAAGGAGAATATGTGGTTGAAAGAGGAAATGGATGGATACCTAAAAAAGAGTTTGAAAAAATTGACTATAATTATGCTTATATAGCTATTCTTAATAGCTCAATATTCGAACAATTGTTATCAATATATTCAAGACAACTTGCAGGAGGTAAATGGTATGATTTAGGGAAAAAATATACGAGCAAGATACCTATACCTGAGATAAACAATGATATAGTAGAAGCAAAAGTTTATAATAAATTAGTTCAGCTAGGCAAGTCAATTAATGAAGGAGATTTTTCAGTTGTTCAACTTATTGATGAAATTTTAATTAAATACTTTTACAAATTACAATTTTATGAATCAAATAATTAAAAATTTAAATCAGATAGGTAAAGATTACATTGATGACTCTTTTAAGTTTATTAAAAAGGAAGGCTTATTATATGTAATTTGTGGTAATGCTGATAGTTTATCTGATACAAAAAATACAAGAAAGAATACAAATAAAATCGTCAAAGCATTAAAATGGTTGGAATTATTTTGGATTTACATAGAAATAAATTTTGTTTACAGTGAAATTAAAAAAAACGTTAAATCAAAAAATAAAATTCAATTTCCTAAAATTTTTTTTTCACTTTCAATTTTCCAAGGACCTGAAGAGATTATGGATAAACATCAGGTTTTTAGGGCTGAATGGGATAATAATAACGATGAAACAGATTATCATCCTCAACCACATTGGCACTTTCATTATTGTAATGAATTTATAAGTGAATTTGAAGATGACACTCATAATGAATTTGATCAAGAAGAGACAAATATTTTGGATTTTAATAAATTTCATTTTGCCATGAATGGTCAATGGGCAGTTTCTAAAAAAGATGTTCATCGAATAACAACTGAAGATGAATTAGTAAATTGGTTTTCTGGAATTATAAAACACATAAAAAAAGAACTAGAATATTTAAAGAAAAGACACAAACTTTAAAAAAGAAGTTTATACGGGCAACCCATTAAAAGTTGCCCGATTCCACATATAAACACTTTACGTCTTCGCGTTCTTAGCGGCTACGCTTACTTCCCGGCCATCATTGCTTCCACATCTTCTTTCACTTCACCGGTCGGTTTGATATCGAAGTTTTCCACCAGAACTTTTACCACATTCGGTGACAAGAAAGCTGGCAGTGTCGGTCCCAAACGAATGCCTTTCACACCGAGAGAAAGCAGAGCCAACAGCACAGCCACAGCTTTCTGTTCATACCAGGCAATATCAAAGGAAATCGGCAGATCGTTGATATCTTCCAAACCGAAAACTTCTTTCAGTTTGAGTGCGATCACAGCCAGCGAATAGCTGTCGTTGCACTGTCCGGCATCCAATACGCGAGGAATTCCACCAATATTGCCCAGGTTCAATTTATTGTAACGATATTTGGCACAACCAGCTGTGAGAATGATCGTATCTTTTGGCAATTCTTCGGCCACTTCCGTAAAATAACTACGGGTTTTATGACGTCCATCGCAACCAGCCATCACGACGAAACGTTTGATCGCACCCGATTTAACAGCATCGACAACTTTATCTGCTAAAGCTAAAACCTGATTATGAGCAAATCCGCCCACGATTTTGCCAGTTTCAATTTCCACCGGAGGTTCACAGGTTTTAGCCAGTTCGATGATTTCACTGAAATCCTTGGCTTTACCGTCTTTCCTATCAGGAAGGTATTTCACTCCCGGATAACCGGCCATTCCGGTTGTAAAAATCCTGCCTTTGTAAGAATCTTTAACTGGAATAATGCAGTTGGTTGTCATCAGGATCGGGCCGCTGAAGGTTTCAAAATCCTGGTTTTGATGCCACCAGGAACTTCCGTAGTTTCCGGCTAAATGCCGGTATTTTTTGAAAGCAGGATAATAATTGGCCGGCAGCATTTCGCTGTGCGTATAAACGTCCACTCCGCTTCCTGCCGTTTGTTTTAAAAGTTCTTCCATATCTTTCAGATCATGTCCCGAAATCAGGATTCCGGGATTTTTCCTAACACCGATGTTCACTTCTGTCATTTCAGGATTGCCGTAAGTTTCGGTGTTAGCTTTATCCAGAAGCGCCATGGTATTCACTGCAAATTCGCCACACTTCATAACCATATTAACCATCTCATCCACAGTCAATTCCTGGGTGGTAGAGACCAACGCTTCCATCAGGAATTGCAATATTTTCTCATCTTCAAATCCCAGCATGACAGCATGATCATAATAGGCCGAAATACCTTTGCAGCCATAGATCAACAATTCCCGCAAAGAGCGTACATCTTCATTCATCTGGGAAAGCACACCGACGGTTTTGGCTTTTTCCTGAAAATCTTCATACGTTTCTCCCGTCCAGGAAACGCTGTCGTGAAGTTTTGGCGGAAGCTGGATTTTTTGTTTCAATTCATCTCGAAGTTTGAGAGTTTTCCTGATGTGTGAAAGAATGCGGTTTTCATCGAAATTGGCATTGGTAATGGTCATGAAAAGCGATTGGGCGATAAATAAACCGGGATTTTCCGGCAATTTCCCCTGCTTCCCCGCTTCTAAGGCGACGGTTGAAAGTCCTTTCAGGCTGTAGATCAGAACATCCATTAAATTTGACGTTTCGGCCGGTTTGCCGCATACGCCTTTACTGAACCGGCAACCTTGATTGCCGGCATTTTCCTGACATTGAAAGCAATACATACTCATAATAATTCTCCTATTATTTCTTTAAAATCAATACTCTCGTTCCAATGCTCCGGCATTGGAACGTGTAATTTCCGCTCCTGCGGAAGTCCAAAAATAATCTATTAATCACAACGATATGCGAAACAGGAGTTTCGCTTTAACTTGTGTCCCCAAAGAGGACTTTGGGAACAAGAAAATCTCGTTCCAATGCTCCGGCGTTGGAACGTGTAATTTCCGCTCTATTTTTCTGCTAATTATGCAGAATCCTTGGTACTTTAATACCTATATATATTCAAAAAAAATTTATGTAAAATCCGATAATTTCATATTCTTGAAGGTATCATAAATATCCTGTGAAATCCGAGTCAGTCCTGTATTGAAAATACATGTTTGAAAAGCACAGCTGATCTTGCCGAAAGGACAGCCACCTAATTTAACTTTTCCTTCAATGATTTCATAAATCTCTAAAAAGGTGATTGCATCTGCCGGTTTGTTCAGTTCAAATCCACCAGCCGGACCGCGTACAGAATTCACCAGATCAGCTTTGCTGAGTTTCTGGAAAACTTTGGCCAGATGCGCTTCGGAAGCATGCAGCACTTTTGCCAGTTTCTTCACGCTCAATCTATCTGAAGTATACTGAGCGATGTAAGCCAGCCCATGCAAAGCCAGATAAGATCCTTCTGAGACATTCACTAAACTATTCATTTATCCTCTCATTTCTATTCCGGTATTCAAATACCTGAATGCAGGTTTATTTGTCAAATAGTTTTTTTTAAAAAAAAAGTGATTGACTTTATCCTTGTGAATTTGGATTCATGTTAACTGATTGTTTGATATTAAATTGGTTTAGGAATTATTCCTGTACTCGGGAGGAAGCATGGATTATTTGCAAAATAAGAAAATATGGTATTTCGTTCTGTTGATCTCACTTTTCTGTTTTTCACTTCCTGCTCAGCAGGTTTCTTTCAGCGAACCATTACCAATTTCCGGTGAAGCTATTCATTTAGGTGAAATAGAATGCATAGATTTTGATGGTGACGGAGATAAAGATATTATTTCTGCTTCACAATATGACGATAAACTTGGCTGGCATGAAAATTTGGATGGAATGGGAACTTTCAGCACGAGGCAGATAATAACAACTGAGCTATGGAGTCCAAGTCTTATTCACGCTGTTGACATTGATAATGACCAGGATCTTGATATTGTATCATATGCATCATATGATTATGACATAGCTTGGTTCGAAAATTTGGATGGTAGTGGCAACTTTGGACAGATGCAAATTATTACCTACAATTTATATCAAACGTACATGATTACGGACGCCGATATTGATGGAGATGGTGATCAGGACATAATTGCCCAATCATTTCACCGATTATCATGGTATGAAAACCTGGATGGTTTGGGAGACTTTGGAGAAGAACGAAATATAATAGCTAATCCTTTTGGAAATTGGAACATAGATATTAAGGATTTCGATCAGGATGGCGACCTTGATATTGTGGAATTTTACTATCGAAATGACGAGGAAAATCATGTATGTTGGCATGAAAATTTAGATGGCTTAGGAAATTTCAGTTTTCATCAGGATTTCATATTTGG
Organism: Candidatus Cloacimonadales bacterium; assembly: GCA_030656075.1. Classification (GTDB taxonomy): domain Bacteria; phylum Cloacimonadota; class Cloacimonadia; order Cloacimonadales; family TCS61; genus B137-G9. The sequence continues at coordinate 13,234 of JAUSOT010000103.1, read as the reverse complement.
ATTTGATAATAAACACGATTTAGTTTGTTTTGATATCGATGCTGATGGGAATATGGATATTTTGCTAGCTGACCTGAGTATAAATAATCCCAGTATTTCATGGTTCAAAAATCTGGGTGGGACAATGAATTTCAGCCAGGAAATTCTTATTACAGATGACATCGGCCATATTTGGAACATGTTTACAAAGGATTATGATTTTGATGGAGATTTAGATGTCATTGTCCAAACTGATGACGGTACTTTCTGGCTGGAACATATTAATGATTCAGCTAATTTCGGAGAAAAAGAATTTCTCTTGAATGCTGGAAGTTCATTTCAACTGGAGGACATAGATTCCGATAGTGATCTGGATGCCATATTTATAGCAGGTTGGGATGAAATTGCCTGGAGTGAAAATCTATTTGATCAAAGTTGTTTTGCTCCAATTCAAATTCTTACAACAGGCGGTGGTTTGAATTTCTTCACTGATATTGATTCTGACGGGGACATTGACGGGGTTTGCGGTTCAATGTACGGAATTTATTGGCTTGAAAATACTAACGGCCAGGGATTATTCACACCTCAACAATTGAAGTACTGGATAGATTTTGATAATTGGAATACATATTTAATTTACGCTAATGATATTGATAATGACGGTGATAATGATGTTGTTGCAGCTACAAACAGTCACATTTTCTGGTACGCAAATCTCGATGGTGAGGGGAATTTTGGCAGCAGTCAAACTATCATATCCGATATAGGCCATAATAAAAACTTAGTATGCATCGACATGGATGGAGATAATGATCAGGACATATTATATGTTGAGAGATTGAATTCAATAAACTATTACATTGTTTGGTTAGAAAATACAGATGGATTGGGAACATATAGTCCGGAGCAAGTCATACTCAGCGAAATATATGAAATAACGTGGTTTGAATGTTCAGATCTCGATGGTGACAACGATTTAGACATAGCGGCAGCGATTTTAGGAGACAATAAAATTGTCTGGATCGAAAATCTGGACGGTCAGGGAAATTTTGGACAACAGCAACTAATCTCAAATGAAGTTTTGAACCCGAGAAATGTGATTTGCTTTGATCTTGATAACGACAATGATATCGACGTTATTTCTTCATCATCTGCAGATGATTTGATAACTTGGTACGAGAATTTAAACAACTCAGGGGAATTTGGAAATCAACAGATCATTTCTGATTCTCTCGGGGGTTGTTATTTGCAGCAAGCCGATCTTGATGGTGATGGTGATCAAGATATTATTACGAGTTATCTTAATAGAATTTTATGGCTTGAAAACCTTGATCAAAATGGAAACTTCAACGTTAGCGAAATCATTATTGAACCATACTCGCAAAGACATTTAATCAGTTGTACTGATCTAAATAATGATAACAAGGTCGATATTGTTTTTGCTGATAACCAGATGGTTAACTGGCTTCGCAATGATGGTACTACTTCTATCTCTCCCTGGGAAGATCCGCAGTCAATTCCAGTTTCAGAAACTTTTTTAAAAAACTACCCAAATCCCTTCAATCCCGAAACTACGATTTCATTTAATTTGAATCAGCCTGAAAATGTTGAATTGAAAGTTTACAATATCGCAGGGCAATTTGTTCGAAACCTGATCGAAGAAGAACTTCCTGCCGGAAATCATTCGATCAATTTTGAAAGTAATGGTCTGGCAAGTGGGATTTATTTCCTTAAACTGAAAGCTGGGGATTTAACTGAAGAAAGAAAGATTTTGCTGTTGAAATGATGTTTTCATCATTAGAAATAAAAAACTTGGAATAAGCTTATCCTGATAATTCTTATAACAACCTATCCCGATAATCTCGACTTATTGGTAGTTCTGTCCCATTTTTATCGGTGAGTTTCATTACCCACTTTCGAGAAGAAAGTTTCAAAATTTCCCCTATATAATCCCTATTCACCAAACTGCTGCGATGCAAACGCAGGAATTTTTTGCCTAATTCTTTTTCCAATTCAGCCAGCGTTTTACTGATCAGATATTTTTTGTGATGCAGATGAATTTCCGTGTATTTATTATCAGCCTGGAGATAGTATATTTCTTCGGGATCAATAAAAATGATGCGATCATTCAAGTGTACAGCCAGGCGTAGTGCAGCCGGTTGAGTAATGTCACGTATCAGGTTTTGCATCATTTTCTGCCACTGTGGATTCTGCTGGAAGTGCTCCAGTTTGGCAATTGCCTTCTGCAACTTCTGCCGGGAAATCGGTTTCAGTAAGTAATCTATTGTATTAGAATCAAAAGCCTGCAGAGCATGTTCATCGTAGGCAGTGGTGAAAATAACCAACGGTAGATATTCCAACTGTGCCAGCACCTGGAAGCCGGTTAATCCCGGCATCTGAATATCCAGAAAAATCAAATCGGGACGCAAAGAATTGATCTTTTCAACTGCCTCCAAACCATTGACGGCTTTTTCCAGAATTTCAATTTTATCCTTGAAATCAGCCAGCAACTTTTCCAGTTTATTCATGGCGATTGGTTCATCTTCCACCATGATAGCTTTATAGATCATTTTCCCCCGCCTGTATTTATCACTATTTTTGCCAGCGTTCCAGTTTCTATCGAAGTCAAATCAAAGTTTGCTTTTCCCTGGTAATGAATTTCCAGAAGCTGGATCAAGGCTTTCAAACCAAAACCCTGCTGAGATTTTCGAGACAGCGGATTTCCTGTATTGAAAACAGTGAGTTCAATGTTTTGAGAATTTTCTTCAACTTTCATTTCCACTTTTCCTCCTTCCACGCTGGGTGAGATGCCGTGTTTGATGGCATTTTCCACCAAAGTTAACAGCAGAAGAGGAGGCAGTTTGAAATTATTAACAGAATTGGATATGGAAAACTCCAGCCGTTCTCCCAACCGGATTTTTTCGATTTCCAGATATTCCCGAACCGCTTGTATTTCCTGTTCCAGACCTATTTCCGGAATATCAGCAGCGCGTAAATTGTAGCGCAAAAGTTCTGAAAGCTGCTGCAGCATATCATCCGCTTTGTTTGGCTCCGCGTGAATTAATCCTGAAATTGAATTTAAAGTATTGAATAGAAAATGAGGATTTATCCTGGTGCGCAGCGAAGTAAGTTCGGCTTCGGTGCGAGCATGTTTCTCTTCCAACCACTGAAGTTTACGTGATTGGATACGTCCCAATAAAATGAACAGCACGTAGGCGCTGGCACCAAAAACCAGGCTTACCGTTAGGAAATAAAAGAAATTTGCAGATTTGAAGAATTTGATATGAATTTCGAAGAAAAGGGAAATAATTTTAGTTCCCAGAAATCCACCCCAGATGCTGGCTAACAAAATAGTTAAAAACGCGCAAACAATCTTCAGCCAGCTTCTCAGTTTTACTAAATCCAGCATGTGAAGGAAAAAATAGATTGAGAAACCGATACTATTAGAGAAAATCCAATTCAGTTGGAACATTTTGAATCTGCCGATTTGATTTGTGGAGTCAGTCAGAATCGTTAGGATGAAACAGATGATGAGATTGATCAACAGAAGAATTCCTAATCTTCTGGGAGAAATCATTAGTTTTAATTTATTCTTTATCATAATTTCTTCTATTTTATCCCTATCCCAGAGTCAATTCTTTTTAATGAGAAATCCAGGTAGCTTTCAGTTCAGGTATGAGAAAATTTGTTTCAGTGATTTGGAATTGGTCGCTTTTTGCAAGATCGATTTCCAAACTTTGATTGTGATATTGCACATGTGGCCAATGACAGATCTCGGTGCGCAAAACGAATTTTTTGCCGCTGACTTTATTGCCTGCAAAATCTGTGAAATCCCAATATAATATGTGTTTACCACAATCGATGCTGGCACCGGTAACTGCATCCAGTTGACGAAATTCAGAGCTTTCGGCCCAGCGCGGCAGATGAATCTGCTGTTCTTTCACATGAGCTGCAAACCCGGAAATGTAGATGGTTTTCAGATAGTTTCCTGTTTCATCTTCTATCCACACTGCAGTTTGCGGAGCTATCTGATCACGATATCCCAGAACCAATTCGATTTGCAGATGATCACCCTGAGGCTGCTCTTGCTCGATGGGACTTTGGGTGGGAATGAACTGCGTAAGAAGTTGCTGCTTTTCCTCTTCTGTTGCGGCATTATAGCCAGTTTCAGCTAATTTATAAATCCTTTTTTTCTCTAATCCTTCCTTCAGAAGATAACTTGCCTGGCCCTTAATTTCATCAGTTTTACCATTTTGGGAAAGGTAGGTCATATCTTCAATTCCGGTATCCAAACTGTTCACAAAAAAGGGCAGATTGATCGCCACCGAACCGCGCAAAAGCAGAATTTCATCGTTGCCGGGAGCAAGTTCCACACAGCGGGAAAGTACTTCGAACACTTCATGAGCTATTACGGCCCGGGCTGTCACGTCTTCTCCGATCGTTTCATCATAACCCTGTCCGGCTAATGCCCCCAAAGTTCGAGCATAGATCAGATAAAGTTCCAGATTTGTTGTATCTTGACGTGCAGCCAATCGAAAGTGATAAACTGCTTCCTTCAATTGATTTTCTTCCAGAAATTGCATAGCTTTCTGGTAGTTATTTCCACTTTCTTCCTGGGTAGATTCTGTGGAAAGCTCTTCTAACTGAGCTTTGGCATCTGCATAGAATTGGGTATCCTTTCCATATAAAACAACAAATTTGAAATACGCTTTGGCTTTTTCTTCCTCGCCGTTTTTGCGAGTTCCGATTCCTAAATAGTAACTGGAAACCATGTAAAGCTGCTGATTCTGTCCGTAGCGGTTTTGGATGAATTCGAGATCGGCGATTCCCTGCTCCAGCTTTCCGAAAAATTTGGGTAGATTCACACTGAGAATACCCCGATAAAGCGTAGCATTAACGTGTCCCGGTTCAAGTTCCAGCGCGATTTTAAACTGTTTAAAAGATTTTTCAGAAAGAACAGTTGCCTTCAGAGGTCCTGCTTGTCCGGCCAATTTACTTAAATACAAACCATAATAAGCAAAAGCATCAGCCGAATTTGTATCGGTCTCCGTGGCTCTTTTCATAATCTCGGCAGCTTGTTCCAGATTTCCGGCATTGGCAGCAGCTTCTGCCAACTGGATCATTTCCCCCACATTCCCGGCAAACAGCAGCGAACATATTCCCAATAAAACAACAATCATTTTTTTCATTTTCGAACCTCCTTTTCATCTGGGTAGATCATAGCTGCGCAGGTGTAAAAGTTCAATTTTTTAGCGATGAAATGGCAATCGGTTGGTGTGAGATGGTAATAGAACGGGTGAAATGTGAATTTCTCGATTGTTCTTTTTTCACTAATATCAGGTGAGGAAATCGATCTAAAGACGATTACATCGAATGTGGAAAATATCCTGGAAGACGAAACAGCTTTTCAACGCTTTGCTTTAAATATCATAAGAAAAAATGTTGATGAGATGAAATCAACCGAACTTGGAAGCAGCAGGATTTGCTGGCAGTTGAGTTGGGAGATGATGGGTTAAAGTGAAAATGTAATATTGCTATAGAAGTGGTTTATACTTTAAGTATTATGCTGCTAATAATGCATTTATTTCAGCATCATATAGTTGCTGGATTTGAGTTTCATACGAGCTATTCTCGATGAAAAAAACACTTTTCAGTTGTTTTGAGCATATTTTAATCAAAGGTTGCTCACACATATCAACTAATTCTAATTTTTCTGAAGCATTTTGCATTTGATGAGTTTCAGCATAATAGTGTGTATGAAAAACATTATCAATCGGTGTAAAATACATATTTTCTGATTCTTCTATTTCTGCTAATAAACATTCATATCTTTTTTCTAAAAGATTTAAATATGTGAGAGTTCTCTTATATAATATTAGAGTTTTAGGAAATGGACATTCGCATATTCCTTTATCTAACAATAATCTACTACTTTCATAATCTTTTTGTTTTATCAGATAAACAATATAACTATGCTCAAAATAATAATCATCTTCTGTAACTGATTCTCGGGGAATATATGACATATTTAGATATTCTTTCAAGTTATTCTCCATCAAGCATATAGTTAAAATACCATGTAATGAATATTTGTCTGTTGGACACCTTTTATAAACTTCTTTATATATTTTTTTTGCTTCAACAAGGTTCCCTTCAGCTTTTAATATCTCTGCATATCCGTTTTTTGCAACTACATTATTCGGATACTTCTCCTGAATTTGTTCATATATTTTTTTTGCTTCAACAATGTTCCCTTCAGCTTTCAATATCTCTGCATATCCACATCTTGCAACTACATCATTCGGATACTTCTCTTGAATTTGTTCATATATTTTTTTTGCTTCCGCAAGGTTTCCTTCAGCTTTTAATATCTCTGCATATCCGTTTTTTGCATAAACATTATCAGGATAATTCTCTTGAACTTGCTGATATATTTTTTTTGCTTCATCAAGCTTTCCTTCATATTTTAATATCTCAGCATATTGTGTATCAATGACACTATCATTAACACTAAGTAATTTTGAATAAAGAATCATTTGTTTTGCAAAACCTGGCTTATAAATTTCAAGTGATTTTGAGGCTAAATCACACAAAGTTTTAACAATATGCTTTGGAGAACTCGTTTCTTTCTGGTAGGCTAAAAGATTTTGAATTTCATATGCTATTTTTGTTAGTTTGCCTTCAAATAAATTATTAATTATATATTCTTTGTTCGTTTCTATTTTTGAAATATCAACAGCCTGTATATGTTTTGAAGCTCTTATAGCATTCTCAATATGCCGACTATCTTTTTTAAAATTCTTTCTTCCCTTTTTATGTTTTCTATTTGTAACAACTTCTTCTACAAAATTCAATATCCAGTGAATTATTTCATCATCATATGAGATATCTACTTCTAATGAATCTAAATCATCTTGAATAAATAATGCTAAATCCTTTTTTAATTCTTTATCTTTTGTTAGTCTGTAATCCTTCAATATATATGGAAGTATCTCTAATGTACTCCCTGTTATTATTTTTTTTGTTATGGTTAGATATGAATATTTACCTTCTTCAATGTATTTTTCATTTTTTTCTTTTATAAAGCTGTTCAAATCTTCAAAATTTGGTTCTTCCCTATTCAGCGGAGAAAAAGTCCCATCCGAAAATACAGCCCATACTCTATTTTCTTTCAATATCAGAGTTATTAATGGAGCAGGAATGCTGTATAATGGATTTGTGTAGCCTAAAATTCTATATTTCATATTATTTTTTTTTTGAAGGAATTCGGGATAGTTATCTTCGTAATAATCCATCGTTGTTTGCATTATCAATGTTCTAAAAGTTTCATGATTCCCTTTTACAAAATCTCGGTACATTACTATTCCAGCTGAGGGATAATCAGTTTCTACTTGTTCAACTATATTTGTAAATTTTAGGGATCTACTTTTCGGTAAAACCACAGCTAATAAATTATCCTTTAAAGATAAATTATTTATAGAATGAATTTCAAAAGCTCTCACTCGTAGATCCAGAGGTGAATCAGCAGAGTAAGTTAGAAGTCTTATTAGTTTTTCCTCTTTAGTGTCTGCAGCATTTTTTAAGGAGACAATAACATCTCCTAAACAATAATTCTCATTTTCTGAGTAATATCTGTGAGTTAGTTTTCTTATTTCTACACCATCAATTAGTGGTAACCTATAATAATTCTCCAGTTCGTTAAAACTACAGCGTAAAATATTTTTATATTTATCTGAAAAGAATGCTCCTGTATCAAAAGGATAACAACTGCTAAACTGACATACCGTAGAAGGTTTAAATATTAAACCTATTGGTAAATCATCAGTAGTCTCTATATTAATATTCTCTCCGTTTCCTGTTTCATATATATAGAAAGGTAAACCGTAAAATAGATATACCAATTCTTTGTCTGATACTCCATCAATTTTAGGATTAGGAAATCTGGAATATTGTTTTAATAAAGCACCATGAGTTAATATTTTTTCAAAAGTCTCCCATCTAGTTGTATGACAAAATGGTAATAATTCTAAATTACTATCTTCGTTTTTAATCCATTCATTAATCATTTTAATTCCATTCCAAGATTCGTTTACCAGAGGAAAAATAGATTTTTAATTGTCAAGAATATTCTCTTATTTATGATATTTTTGAAGAACAATCAATACCTTTCATTAGATGAAATTGTTATGCCCGATCTTTAAGACGTTTTCTTTAGTCTTTGTTAGTGTTATATTTATGTTTCTCACCCAAACCGATTCATCAGCTTATTAATCATCACTCGGAACTTCGAGTCGTCGTCACTCTGTTACTAAACCCCTCTGCCTTCGGCATCTCCCCTTGACAGGGAAGAAAACAGGAAATGATTTTAATCTCGAGTCGTCGTCACTAAGTTCCTTACGACTCGATAAATTACTCTTTTGATTGCTGTTTCATCAAAATCAGAAAATCACCTTCCGCCCGATCCTCATCAGTGAAGGTCAATTCCCCCTCGCAAACGATTGGCGTGATGACAGCGATTCTCAACTTCGGATCATCCCGCTGCAGCTTCTGAGCAGTTCCCAGGTGTTTACGGCTGTGAAAATCTCCGTTGTAATGCAGCAGCAGTTTTTTGCGGTTGTATTTGATGTAGTTGAACATCGACTCTGCCATGGTTTCATCCTTGATGCATTGAGCCGCATATAGCAGATCAAAATTCATCTGTCCCATCATCGGGTTTTCCGGCATCTGCTCCATATTGGATTGCATCACTGCCATAAAACGTTCTTTGTATTCATCATCAAAAACCGTCTGCCGTTTGGAAATGAATTTCTTCTCTTCAATTGACAGTGAATCCAGGGCATGCATTCCCTGCTTGCTGATCAGATTGGCATAACGGCGGGGAATGTTGGCAGCGATCACGGATATTTTGTTTTCTTTGGCAAAATCGATCAGTGGTTTGTAATCTGTCAGATAATTCGGCCAAGCACGGGCAGCCAGGATAAATTCTTCTTCTCCGATCTCGTCATTCATATACTCATCCAGATAAACTTGTGTGTCGCGCTCAAACATTTCCATTGAAACGGCAATCTCAGGAGTGAAGGAATAGATCTGTTCCAAAAGTTCCAATTCCAGTTTATGCAAAAGAGCATCGTCGTGTAATTCACCGAAAAAAGCGGCGTTATATTTTAACAATTCTTTGGCAAGTCCCTGAATTGAAAGTTCATTTCCCCTGGCAGAATCAATGATCTTATAATCAAAATCTTCTGCGAATAGGAAGCTGCTGAGAAGCAACATAACTAATAATATCTTTTTCATTTTTTCACCTTTTTGTCTTTGCGAAGAATCTCACGAAGGTATTCTTATGAAGCAATCTCTACTCTTATCACAATTATAGATTGCTTCGTTTGATGCCTGCAGGAAGAGGACTCGCAAAGACTTTTATTTCATTATTATTCCTTTTTTCGATCTCATCCCAGCCTTCTTCTAATCGTCGGTTTTTCGCAGAAAACGATCGCTTTCTGCTTACAAATCCAACAGGAGAAGGAACACAATTATACTTCCTCTCCTCACAGGAGAGGATTGAGGTGAGGTTTTTCTTCATTCAAGCAACATCTCATAATATCGATCTAACTTGTTCTTAATCTCTTCCATATCCAAATGCCGAGCCGATCTCAGCAATTCCCTGCCTTCCGAAAAAACCAAAAAAGTGGGAACGGCAAACGCCATGAAAAATCCGGCAGCGTCTTTGTGATCATCCAGAAAAATGTTGTGAAACGACGAACCTGCATAACTTGCGGCTAATTCCAGCAACTTCGGTTTCAACTCTTTGCACACATTGCAGTCTTTAATCGTGATGTAAATGAAGGAGAATTTCTCCTGTTTCAATTCTTTAAAATCCAAAATTTCGCTTCTTTTAGAAAATTGCTTTTCCCAAGCTTGCCGGTTCCAGCCGATGAATAGAACCCTTTCCTTCAAAAAAACAATGCTCCCGGATCAGGTGTATGTTGAGCGGAGTCCAGCATATTTCGATGCTGTTTTCCAGGTTTTTCAAAGTTATCAGTCCTTTCCTATAAACACCGGAATGCCCGAAAGGACAGATCAATTTTCCGCGGAAAGAATCATAATCAACTTCATATTTTTCATCGATCACGATGGAGCCAGCGTAACTTTCAAAAGCTGCCTCGGTGAAATATTCCAATCTGTCTGCGATCATTTTGGCGGTGAGATCGAGTTTATCCAATTCGGCCTGATCGGCACTTATTATATCTGTATATTGTCGTTTATCTGCACCTAAAAATCCGTCGATGCTCAACTGACCCGGCATTAAATTCTGATGAATTTTCTTTTCTTTCGGTGTCTCTTTCATGTGATTAAATCCCCTTTGTTCTGCACTAATTTATTGGAAAATAAGTGCAGAACATCTCCCCTAATTAGGGGAGAGTTTATAGAATCAAAGATTCCTCTTTTCCCCCTAAATAGGGGGATACAGGGGGTTGTATTCATTTTATCATTCTCCTGAGTATTCCTAGTTAAACATGAATTTATCATCGCTCTCTCCTAAGCAAAACTATCAAAATAGATCTTTTTTGCGGGAATGCCCCGCTTGGTCAATTCCTTCACCACTGCCGCGATCATGCCGGGACTGCCACATAGATAGGCTTCCGTATTTTTGACATCTTTGATGAATTCATCGAAGAACAGCATCACATAACCGCAACGACCTTTCCATTCACAGGCTTCCGTCGGTTGGGAAAGGATGGGATAATATTTGAAATCAGGCAGATCTTTTTCCAGCTTTTCAAAAAATTCTGTGAGATATAGTTCCTTGCGTTGACGTGCTCCGAAGAAATAGCCCATTCGTCTGGGACTTTGACGTTTTGCCAAAAATTCCAACATGGATTTGATCGGCGCTTTGCCGCTGCCACCAGCCACGAACAGCATATCGGCTTCTGTATCACGGATGTAGAAATCACCGAACGGTCCGGTGAAATTCACTTCATCTCCCACTTTCAAAAAATCATGCACCCAGGTCGTGCAGATTCCTTCCGGTACTTTGCGGATGATGAGCTCGATGAAATCCGGGTGATCGGAACTGCTGGAAATGGAATACGCCCGGCTGATCGATTGTCGAACTTTAGCATATTTCGACGTGACAAGCTGCACATATTGGCCGGCTTTAAAGTTAATTTCGTTTGGCTCCAGAAGCTGGAAAGTGATCTCTTTGATATCGTAAGTCATATCCTTGATTTCGGTCACTTTTGCTTTGAATTTCTTAATGTTGAAAATGTCTTCAGGAATCTGAATTTCTATATCTTCCTTCACTTTGATCTGGCAGGAAAGCCGGATATTTTTCTTCAGCTCTTCCGCTGTCAGGAACGGTTTTTCGGTGGGCAGAAGCGGTCCTCCACCGGATTCAATCTTGCATTTGCAGAATCCGCAGCTTCCTCTTCCTCCACAAGCTGAAGGTAGAAATATTTTCTGTTCATTCAAAGTGGAAAGCAGCGAATCACCGCCTTTGACCGTAATCTCTTTTTTCTTATTTATGTTGATCTTGCAATCACCATAATTGGCAAAAAAGAAATCTGCAATCACCAGCAGCAAAGCCAGAAAACCGGAAATTCCAGCAACGATGAGAACTGTATTTAAAATTATTATTACCATATTATAATTTTCCCAATCATAACAAAACCCCTCTTAAGAAGTTTATTTATTATACGTGTTAGAATAAAAAGGGATGATTGAATTAAATTATTAACCCCCTGTATCCCCCTTGACAGGGGGAAAATAAGGAAGATAGTTTTTACAATTCCGCATTTCTCCCCTGTAAAGGGGAGATCCGGCTTTAGCCGGAAAGGGGTTATTAAACAAATATTACACTGTTCCATAGAAGTCTGCTTATTGAATAACGACAATGCCGGAAAATCCGACAAAAGCGAGAGCCATGATGCCGGTAATGATCAAACTGAGTCCTGCTCCTGCCAAGCCAACCGGAACGTATTTCTCTTTAATTTTCTGTCGAATGCCAGCCAAAGCTAAAATAGCCAGCAACCAGCCCAGACCGCTTCCAGCACCGTAAGCAATGGATTGCAGAAAACTGTAATTCCTGATTATCATGAAAAGTGAAACTCCGAGGATCGCGCAATTCACTGTGATGAGCGGCAGAAAAATTCCCAATGCATAATAAAGCAGCGGTGAAAACCGTTCAACCACCATTTCCGTGAGCTGCACGAAAGCGGCAATCACGATGATAAAAATGATGTATTGTAGATAAATGATATTTAACGGAACCAGGATAAAATGATAGACAGCGTAATTGATCGCAGTCGTCAGCGACATGACAAAAAATACTGCCAGTCCCAAACCCAGCGAAGATTCTACTTCTTTGGAAACGGAGAGAAAAGAACACATTCCCAGGAAATTCGTGAGTAGAATATTACTGGTAAAGATCGCTGCGATAAAAATTATAAAAGCATTCAGTTCCATGATCTATCCTTTCTTAGCCTTGGGAGTGTTGATGATCCAGATGAGAATAGCCAGCATGAAAAAAGCGCTGGGAGCCATCACCATGATCGACCATTTCGTCCACCAGTTTCCCAGTATTTGCATACCGAATAATGTCCCAAATCCAAATAACTCCCGCACAAAAGCGATGAGCAGCAGCACGAAAGTGTAACCTACACCAGCTCCAATTCCATCGATCATTGAATCAAGCGGAGCATTCTTTCCGGCAAAAGCTTCAGCTCTGCCCATGATGATGCAGTTAGTGATGATCAAACCGACATACGGTCCCAGAGATTTACTAATCTCGGGATAAAATGCCTTCAAAAACAGATCGACAATGATCACGAAAGAAGCAATAATAAGAGTTTGCACCATCATTCTGATGCGTTTGGGAATGAGATCGCGAATAAGTGAAATGGTGAAGCCGGACAAAGCCAGCGTGAAGATCACACCCAATCCCATAACTAAACTATTCAGCATCAGGTTGGTGACGGCCAGCGCCGAACAGATTCCCAGAATTTGCCGCCAAACCGAATTTTCGGTGAACGCACTGACAATAAAAATATCTTTCTTTTTCATATAATTAAAATCATCCTCTCGTTACATCGCTCCGGCGTTGTAACGAAGTTTTTCCGCTCCCGAGGAGTTGTTCGTTTATCTCGTTCCTAAACTCCGTTTGGAAACGCAACTTTCCTGCGAAACTCCTGTTTCGTAACTCTTCTTTTTCATCTCGTTCCTAAACTCCGTTTGGGAACGCAACTTTCCTGCGAAACTC
>JAUSOT010000101.1 GCA_030656075.1 Candidatus Cloacimonadales bacterium | reverse complement strand
GGACTTCTCGTCCCGAGGAGTCCACATTGTTTTTTTTGCTTTCGTCCCGAAAACCATCACTCAATTTTTCTCAGATCGGGACGATCAACGAAAACGTCTGGTTCAAGCGAGACGATTGAACCAACATTGAATTGTAACCGGTTGGACTTCTCGTCCCGAGGAGTCCACATTGTTTTTTTTGCTTTCGTCCCGAAAACCATCACTCAATTTTTCTCAGATCGGGACGATCAACGAAAACATCTGGTTCAAGCGAGACGATTGAACCAACATTGAATTGTAATCGGCTGGACTTCTCGTCCCGAGGAGTCCGTATAGTTTTTTGCTTTCGTCCCGAAAGCCATCACTCAATTTTTCTCAGATCGGGACGATCAACGAAAACATCTGGTTCAAGCGTGACGATTGACCTATCGGAATTAATATATGTCCGCAGGAGCGGAGAAACCTCGATCCAACGCCGGAGCATTGGAACGAGAAAAGTACTTTCAGTGTAATACAGCCATTTTATCGGTTTTACGATAGTTTCTTTAATATCTATGATACTTTCCCAAAGCTTCTTTCATTTTTTTTTTTGAGCTTTGCGAAAGTTTCTCTCAAATGTTTTTTACATTCCAGCTTTGGCACATCTCCCTCAAGAATTTGTGAAAGAAGTTATGGTAAAGAAAAAAAAACCTTCCAGATTTTTGAAGATCTGAAAGGTTTGATATCATCGCAAACAGGCTGTTTGCAGCATTATTTCAGCAGCAGCATTTTCCTGGTTGCCTGGAAATCTCCGGCTTTCAATTTGTAGAAATAAATTCCGGAAGAAACCGGTTTGCCGGAATCGTCTTCACCATTCCAGGTAACAGAAACAGTGGCACGCGAGTCCCTCGCGTTGGCATCAACACGGTTGATGCAGTCCAAAGTTTTCACCTTCTGGCCTTTCAAATTGTAGATAATCAGTTCGATTTGTTCGTTTTGTTCGTTGCTAAGATTAAAAGAGATTGTAGTACTCGGATTGAAGGGATTGGGATAATTCTGTGATAATTTTGTTTCTGCACTCAAAATGTCACCGGCTTCTATCATTGGAGTCAGGAAAAGATTAAGCGTTACGGTGTTGTTATTGATTTCGATATTATCTACATGAGTTCCGAAATAGTTATCTTTCCAGCAATCCAGCGAATAAAGACCGTTGGGGAGATCAACGTGATAAAATCCGGCATTATCACTCATGGTGGAAGTCCAATAATTCCCATAAACTTCTATAAAGGCATAAGTGACAGGATTGGTCGTACCTTCTTCATATACAAAACCTTCCAGAGCTCCATCGAAAGCAACCGGTTCCATCTCGATATCTAAAGTCACAGCATTGTTGTTTATCACAATGTTTTCAAGATAAACGCCATAATATAGAGGATGCCAGGCATTCAAATTAAAAGTTCCATTAGGCATATCAAAGTAGTAATGGCCGTTTTCATCGGAGGTTGTCCCCGTCCAAAAAACATTATTCTGCACAGATATATCGACAAAAGGAATTGGATTGGTAGTTCCTTCTTCGTAAATTGTTCCCTGTAAGCTACCTTCGAAGATAACCGGATCGAGATAGAAATCCAATATGACGAAATTATCATTGATGATCACATCTTCCACGTATTGCTGGTAATGCATATCTGCTTCTGCCCAAACGTCGTAAGTTCCATTCGGCAGGTAAAGTTGATAATAGCCATCATCAGTACCGGTGCTATAATAGTTCATCCCATCATAAGCCGAAACCCAACTATCGTTTATAGGTTCTAATGTAACAGAATCGTAGATGTAGCCTTCCACACCACCGGTTACCGTATGAACGTGGAAATTTATTCCCGTGCTGCCGGATGCAACATTGTCATAATACTCCTCGACGTAGATCCCAGGAATATTCCATATATCCAATTGAACATTATAACCGCCCATGGCATTTGCTTCGCTGGCAACAGGCAGATCATAAGTTCCATTTGTACTGCTGGTTGCATAGGAATCTCCAACCATATCGTTCCAGGCTTGAATTTCGAAACCCTGCACCGGAACACCATCCAGATAAACAGTTCCCTGGATGAACGAATCTGTTTCATACAACATTAAATCAACTGTTTCGGTGTTGCCTTCTAATATTTCGACTTCAGTTTGTTCAGGTCTCATATAATCCGGCATGAGATCTTCACTGTTAAAATCAATATACCAGGTTCCTTCGATAACCGCAATCTGGTAAAAGCCATTTACATCTGTCACATCCCATACAGCGGAAGGCCCGTCCTGATTGGCATAAACTGTTAATCCTTCCAAGGGAGAACCGTTTTCGTTCGTTACTGTTCCTTGGATCGTACAATTCCCCTGCACAAAATTAAAATCGTAGCCTGTGAGATGACCGGTGACGTTGACTTCATAAGAGGATGGGTCGGCAAACAAGCCATTGAAAACGCCCAAAGCATCGAAGGCCATTACATAGAACATCCCGGCATCCTGCACAAAAACCTGGTAATTTCCTGATGTATCCGTCGTAGTCATCCAGAGATCATTATCGTCGTTCATAGCCATGATAATGATATTGGCTGCAACCGGTGTTATCGAACCCGAAACAGAATAATCGGAAGTGATCGGATTGATATAAACGTAAGCATCATCGATGCCGCCGGTATCTTCTGCCACAAAAAACAACCCGAGATTTGACACCATGTTCGGTCCATCATCACCTTCGATCGTCATCTGATAAACACCTACAGTTGGATCTTCATCTCCCAGATCATTATCGATTATTGTACCTCCGCTTTCTGGAATGATCAAATCGATTTGCTCTTCCCAGGTTCCGTTGCCATTCATATCCGCCCAGATGGAAGTTTCGGCTGTAAAACAATTATCAGAGAAATAAATCGTTACTATAATGACTTCTCCTTGTACGATCGTCGTCTGGTCCAGCCCATTCACTTTCACATCCATCACATCTCGCGATGACGTGTGCTGCGGATGGTTACTTTTCTGATAGATAACATCATCTGAGTTTCCACTTAACCATTTGGGAATCGATGGTAAGGTCGTATTACCGGAATGCTGATATAAATCTTGAAGATTTTTTCTAAACTGAAACTCTTTTTGAAGATTTGGTTCAGCGCCAAGATTTAATGTGGAAACGACAAAAATAAATAGTACGAGATACAAACATAACTTATGGTTCATTGTTCCTCCTTTTTTTAGAACGCTAAAGCCTTTTTCATATTTCATAACTTATTGTAATAAAATAAGTTAAAAACACTAAAAACATCCTGACTACCTCCTAACAGGTAATTTTAGCTAACACCTTATTACTTTTGAAATTAGCCTCATCCGCCTCATCCCCAATGAAATATTCAGCAAGCTGAATTTCACGGGGTAAACCGACTTCGTCCCGAAAGCGTTCAGGACCACCTTCTCCAAAGGAGAAGGAAATGAAACTTCCAATTGGCTAAACCCACTATTTTCCCTCTCCTCTGGGGAGGGCTGGGTGGGGAAAAAAACACTTAATTATGCAGAACCCTTTAGAACGCTACACCAATTGTTTACACTTTTTGTTAAAAACTTCACATAGATTACACACAACAAAAAATTTCAACCAATCAAATTAGTGTCAAGAGCTATTTTTAAGCAGTCCGAGGTTAATTCCAAGAAAAAAATTTGACTCTTTTTGCAATAAACAAATCTTCGATTGATAAGCTAAAAAAAATTAGGAGGTCGTATGAAAGCTCTTCGCATTTTTATAATTTTTATTTTTATTGCCAGCTTCAATTTAATCTGGTCGCAGAGTATTGCTCGATGGTACACTTCCATGGGTGATTTTGAAGTCACTCTGCGGGAAGACCTGATGCCCATCACAACTGGGAATTTTCTGGATCTCACAAATTCCAATTTTTATGATGATCTCATTTTTCATCGAGTAATTGCCGATTTCATGATCCAGGACGGCTGACCGTACGGCACTGGCTACGGGGGTCCCGGCTATACAATTCCAGATGAATGGAATCCAGTTATCAATTATAATGAACCTTATGTGATCGGCATGGCAAATACCGGTCAGCCCAACTCGGCTGGATCACAATATTTTATCACCGTGGAGCCAACTCCTTGGTTAAACGGCGGTTATGCGGCTTTTGGCCACGTTACACTTGGTTCAGATATCGTAGAAGAAATCAGTGAAGTTCCCACTGATGCCAATGATAAACCTTTGGTTGACGTCGAGATCGACAGCATCCGCATCATGACACCTCAGTTCTACGGTATAATTCCCGAAGAAGATTCGCTCTATGTGAATGCCGGTGATCAGCTGGTTTTCGGGATGCTGACATATGAACCCGACGTTACGTTCGCCTGGTTTGTCGATGATGAATTGCAGATTGAAATCAGCTTTATTTTCAATGTTTCCCTCACTGTGAACGGCTGGCATGAAATAACAGGAGTTGCCTCCAAAAATGGCTATGATTACGTAAAAATCTGGTGGGTTGAAATTACCGGAGGAACGAATTCTGAAAACATAATCATAACTACCAATAAATTATTCCAAAATTCACCCAATCCATTCAATCCATCCACTACAATTTCCTTTGAATTATACACCGAAACGTCTGAAAACACGGAACTTGTCATATATAATCTGAAGGGACAATTGATCAAAACTCTTGTTTCAGAACCTTTGAGTGCCGGTCGGCACAGCTATGTCTGGAACGGAACGGATGAAAGCGGCAAAAAAGTTTCCAATGGAATTTATTTCTATAAATTAACTTCCGGCGATTATTCAGAAACACGGAAAGCTTTGATGCTGAAATAAATGATGTATAATCAGAATGCTCGTATGTTATTATAAATATGCAAAACCCCTCTTTGTCTCCCCTTCCAAAGGGGAGATAAGCGGAACTGGAGTTAAATGAAAATAGCGATCATAGGATTTGGCGCAGCCGCGATTGGTTTTATCGAACGTCTCAAAGATTCAGATCATGAAATTCACATTTTTGAAAAAAGTAAAGACATCTATTCTTCCAGCATATCCGGAATTCGCGCCGATGGAAAACTTTTTGTTTCCAATGAAATGGGCGGAGATATCGATGTAGATCTTGATCTGCAAAACAAGCTCGTCCAATATTATCTGGATAAAACAAAAGATAAGAAATTCGAGCGGGGAAGTTCTTTCGCTTCCAAAGAATATTACAATAAGTTTTACAGGAAAGGTTTCCTGCCGATCCATTCCGAGTTTTTCCATATTGGAACAGATCAACTGAAGCAGGTTTTGTACACAATCTATGAAGACTTCAAAACATACGCTAATATTCATTTTCATTTTGAGAATCCTGTTCTCGATGTCGAGCCGATTGCCAACACAGTTATCGTCAATAATCGTGAGAATTTTGATAAAGTACTTGTAGCAGTTGGCAGGAGCGGCCATAATCTCGTAAAAAATATTATCGGCAAATTTCCCGATCTGATCACCGATAATACAAAAGTCGATCTGGGAGTTCGTTATGAATTACCGGATCATATTGTAGAAGAATTGAATCGGGAAATGTATGAATTCAAAGTGAAATACAAGAGCAAAACCGGCTACATGGTTCGCACTTTCTGCAATAATCCCAGCGGTTATGTCGTCACCGAAAATTACGGTGATTTCGTTACGGTGAACGGTCATTCCAAGCTGCACGAGAAAAGCAAAAACACGAATTTTGCCGTTCTGACAACAGTGCAGTTGACCGAACCTTTCAACGATCCGGTGGGCTTTGGCTCGCATATTGCGCATCTTGCCAATCTTCTGGCAGGAAAGAACAAAGTTATTTTGCAGACTTACGAGAATTTCGTCAGTTCCAAACGTACAAAACATCTTTATCGGGTGGTGCCGACTCTGAAAGAAGAGAATTATATTCTGGGAGACATAAACCTTGCTTTCCCGCGCCGCATCGCTGAGAGTATC
>JAUSOT010000099.1 GCA_030656075.1 Candidatus Cloacimonadales bacterium | reverse complement strand
GCATTTCTTTCGATCACACCAAAAGTCTGGGTGATACGATTGAAAAAATCGCTTTTGAGAAAGCCGGAATTCTGAAAGAAAATACTCCGCTCGTACTGGGTAAACTTCCTCCCAATGCAGAGAAAGTGATCGTTCGGGTTGCGCAGGAAAAGCATATTCCCGTCCTCATTTCAGAAAAAGATTTCAGAGTTGAGAATGTGAAGATCGACGCCAATGGAACGAGTTTCGATTACATTTCCGACGATTTGAAACTGGAAAAAGTTACAGTCAATCTGCTGGGAAAACACCAATCTGCCAATGCAGCTGTGGCAATTACAGCTTTTAAAATTTTCATGCGGAACACCAACAGAGAATTCGATGAGAAGAAAGTCCGTTCCGCACTTAATCAGATAGATTGGGTGGGCAGAATGCAGATCATTTCACATCATCCCACCGTGATCGTGGACGGCGCCCACAATGAAGAAGGTATAAATTCCCTGAAAGAAAATCTGCTGGAGATCTTTCCCAAGAAAAAAATCTATTTTGTTTTTGCCATCCTGCGGGATAAAAACCTGGAAAGCATCATAAGAGACATCTGTGCGGTTAGTTATAAAGTTTACATTTCCAAAAATCACTCTCAACGCGCTGCCGAGATCGAAGAGCAGTTGGAGATCGTGAAAAAGTATCACAGTAATTATGAAGTGATCAACGATGTAGTCGAAGCCACCAGAACAGCTATTTCCCAAGCTGGAGATAACGATATTGTGCTGGTCGCCGGTTCGCTTTACACGATTTCGGAAGTGCTGAAGGTGAAGGATTCGATCAAAAATTAGTTGAAGATTATTATCTATAAGAGCGAATCGGGACGATCCGGAAAAAAAATTTACCTCTCATTACCAAAGCCCTCTTTGGGAATACATGATTTTACCAAACTCCTGTTTTGTGTAATATCGAGATGATTAAATCAACCGCAGGAGCGAAGAAAATCCGTTCCAACGGAGACCATTGGAACGAGATTAAAAAGATTTATTCGTGTCCTTTGTGTCTTTGTGACTTCTACCTCTCATTCCCAAAGCCCTCTTTGGGAATGCATGATTTTATCAAACTCCTGTTTTGTGTCATATCGAGACGATTAAATCAACCGCAGGAGCGAAGAAAATCCGTTCCAACGGAGACCATTGGACCGAGATTAAAAAGATTTATTCGTGTCCTTTGTGCCTTT
>JAUSOT010000088.1 GCA_030656075.1 Candidatus Cloacimonadales bacterium | reverse complement strand
CTACTAATAAACCTGAAATACTAAACCAAAATAATACTGCGATTCATGTTCTTTATTTATCAACTTTTTAAAGCACACAACAAATTGAAAACATATAAAATTTGTGTCAACTTAAATTTTCTTCACATTTATCCTATGAAATTCTGAAGGACTATTTCATCAGGATCATTTTTTTTATCGGCGAATGCTCTAAGCTTAATTTATAGAAATAAATTCCTGAAGAAACCGGTTGACCTGTCTGGTCTGTACCGTTCCAAACAATTTGGTGATCTGGAGATTGAGTGATTTGTAGATTTGAAAGCGTTTTTATCTTTTGACCTTTCAAGTTGTAAATAGACAAATCAGCTTGTCCTGAAAAATCTTCGGGTAAATTGAATAATATCATTGTTGATGGATTGAACGGATTGGGATAATTACTCAATTCGCAATTCGGAACCGGTAATTCTTCATTATCAATTCCGTTTCCACTTGTCACGTGAATATAATTATTTTTCATAAAGCCATCTTCTAAAGTACCGTAAAATATCTTTAATTTAACAGAATAATATCCTGTGTCTTGGTAAGTATATTGCGGATTTTGTTCATAAGAATCGATTACTCCATCGTTTTGAAAATCCCATTCCCAACCTTCAAGATAATCACCACTGGAGGTGTCAGTAAATTGTACGGTTAATGGTGCATTACCTTCTAAAGGAGTTGCTGCAAAATTGGCATAATATGGTTCGGAACCATAAGAAAAGGGATGATATATTTCGAATGTTTCTCCATAGTCCATGCTATGATAAATATACGTATGCTTTATTTCACCCATTAACTGACTATATCCTACTAACATATACAATTCTCCAGGTTGACGCCCACCAACAATTGTACATCCCATAGGATATGATTTAAACTCCCAACTTATACCATAATCATTACTATAATATAGCATCTTACCATATTGGAGATGGTAAATATTCAGATATAACTCTCCATCGTCGAATCCTCTTGTTAATGAAATATAGTAGCCAAGGAAACTACCATCGAAAACATGTTGTATCTCGAGATTTTCGAATTCATCATAACTTATAAGAAGCCAGAGGGTGTCAGTATTCCCATATTCATATACAAGCGCATATCCAACGTTATCTTCATTATCAATTTCTGAGGTTTTGAATGAACCAAAATACCCGTTATATGAATGATTAATAAAAGTATTTCCGTAATCTTCACTATGCCGGGTAATCGTTTTATATATTTGACCTTCGTTTCTTCCACTATGAATATATGTGATTCCACTATTTCTGAGATTCCAACTCCCTTGCTGGCCATAATCATAAGAGATATACAAAGCCTCCCCCATTGTAGTACCATAAATTACACCCGGTGTTAGATCAGCATTTATGTTCATAAATGGAATATTTGTATTCAATGTGCTATCCATACAGGTAGCAGTTTCACCAAAATCAGTGGAATGGTAAATACCTTGTCCTGTCACCGTGGGTCCAATGTAATAGATTTCACCCACAGCGGGTCCGCGGGTAATAGAGGTATCGGCAAATGCAAGAGTAGTAATAAACAACAAAAAGAATATAAGTATGGTCTTTTTCAAGGTATGTCTTGCCGTTTCATTCATTTTCAACATAGCTATCTCCTTTCAGAGTAGTTCATTTTAGAAGTTCTTTGATCTGTACTTGATTTGAACTCATTTCATTTTCCTTTCAAAAATTCTATGATTTCGAGTTCTTATATCACATGCCTTGTCTGGCTAAACAATAAACCAATTTCAATTTTCCTGATCCATAGATTTGCCAAAACAACAAATCTTCATTTCATCTGTCAAGTCAAAATTTGTTGTAACGCATTTTTATTTAATATGTTAAGTTTAAAATCTTGTGAATTCCCCTCTTGAGATGCCATACTGAGCTTGTCGAAGTAGGAGTGCTTTACCATTCATGAGTGGTTCAGGTGGGGTGTGTTGAATTTCGCAATGATTATCACCGAATGGCAGTTTTATTATTCCGATGGAGCGGAGAAGCAGCGTTCCAACGCGGAGTATAGGAACGAGAAAGGATGTTATTTTTCTTTAATGAAAGAAACCTTACCAGGGTTAATTTGTCAGAATTATTGAAAGAAACCTTGGCAGGGTCAAGCAGGAAGAAATTTTGAAAGAGACCCTGACAAGGTTAATAAAAAAAGGCTCAACCAAAAAAGTTGAGCCTTCCCAAAACCACAAAATTGAATATATACTTTGTCCTATTTACCGTTAATTTTCACGCCTTTGATCGCCTCGATGGGACAAACTTCCATGCATCTCCCACAGTCGATGCAGGAACTGTCTATCACATATTGTTCGTCACCTTCCACGATGGCGGAAGTGGGACAGATGTCCACACAGGTTCCGCATTTCACGCATTCGGATGTTATTACGAACGTCATAGCATTCTCCTTTTAATTTACACTTAAGGAGTTTTGATAACTTCCATGTTTTTTTAAATTTCTCAGGAAGATCAGTCTTCCATTTTTATTATTACCCTGGAATATCATACTTCCATAATTTCTTTTTCTTTATGAACTGCAGCGTCGGAAATCTTCTCAGTCCAGAGATCAGTAATGTCCTGGATTTCCTTCAGCCCTTTTTTATGATCATCCTCGCTGATGTCGCTGTCTTTTTCCATTTTTTTTAAGGACTCATTGCCATCGCGGCGAATGTTCCTGATCTCAACTTTACCTTCTTCAGCCATGCGTTTGATCTGCTTCACGATTTCACGCCTCGTTTCTTCGGTGAGCGGCTGAAAAGGAAGGCGAATGACGTTGCCGTCATTTTCGGGAGTAACTCCGATATTTGAGGCATGAATCGCTCTCTCAATATCGGACAAAGTTGATTTATCCCAGGGCTGCACGACGATGAGACGCGGTTCGGGAATGGAAATATTGCACAATTGTTTGATGGGAGTGGTCGCACCGTAATATTCGATCCTGATATTTTCAAGAGCAGAAGCATTTGCTCTACCTGTGCGGGTTTTGGTATATTTTCCCAACATGGCGTCAAAAGCAGCTTCCATTTTCATTTCCAGTTCTAAAATTAAATCTTCCATCAGATCTCCTCGGTTAATTCAAAAATAGATTCCAATTTTCCAAAATTCATTACCAGGTGCGAACAAACGTTCCCACAACTCAGTTTAGGCATGAATAAAAGTACCCACGTCTTTACTTGTGATAGCCAGTTTCAGATTTCCCGGTATATCCACATTGAAAACTTTGATCTGCATGTTGTTTTCCCGAGCCAACGAAAAAGCAGTCATGTCCATAACATTTAATTTCTTATCAAGTACTTCATCGTAAGTAGTGTCTTTGATGAATTTAGCATCTTTATTCTTCACCGGATCGGAAGAGTAAACACCGTTTACCTTAGTTCCTTTCAGCACCACATCGGCATGCAGCTCTATTCCCCGCAGGATTGCTGCTGTGTCGGTGGTGAAGAACGGATTTCCAATGCCGCCACAGAAAAAGCAGATCTTTCCTTCATTCAAAGATGTAAGAGCCCTGTTCGGTGTATAAAATTTTGCAACTTTATCCACCTGCAAAGAGGAATACACTTCTGTCTGGTAATTTTTGTTCTTGAGCAGATCGGAAAGAATGAGTGCATTCTGGATGGTTGCCAGCATGCCGACGTTATCCGCTGCTACTCTGTTCAATTGATCTCCAACTTCCGAAACACCTCTGAAGAAATTTCCGCCGCCCAGAACGATTCCCAGTCGAAAACCAAGTTTGCGTACTGTGATGATCTCATTGATGATCTCATCAACTCTCACCAGATCGATGCCGAATCCTTTTTTACCGGCTAATACTTCACCGCTTAATTTAAAAATTATCGTGTGGATTTTTTCCGGTTTATACGTTTGCATAAAGCTTTCCTTTTTTGAATTCGATTAACCTTTCATCTGGGCAGCAACTTCAGCAGCGAAATCTTCATTTCTTTTTTCGATGCCTTCGCCCAGTTTATATCTTACGAAAGAAACGATTTTCAAATTTCCAGCGTATTGTGCGACAGTAATTTTATCATCTTTCACGAATTTCTGCTGTAAAAGGCAGTTTTCTTCGTAGAATTTATTCATTTTACCGATCAGGATGCCATCGATGATTTTTTCCGGTTTACCTTCTTCGATCAATTGAGCGCGCAGGATGCTTTTTTCCTTTTCCAGGATTTCAGCGGTCACGTCGGCTTTATCAAAGAAATCGGGAGCCATGGCGGCAACGTGCATGGCAATGTCTTTGGCTTTGGTTTTGTTTTCTTCGGTTGCTTCGCTGTTCAGGTTCAGAACAACACCGATCTTTCCGCCCATGTGCAGATAAGAAGTTACAAAATGATCTGAAACAACGCGTTCAAATCTGCGGATATTCATGTTTTCACCGATCTTAGCGATCATATCTGTGAGTTTAGTTTCGATGGTTTCAGCTTTGTAAGGCAGCGCTTTCAATTCTTCGATCGTGCTGATCTCATTTTCCAAAACGAGGTTGGCAAGAGCTTGTCCGAAATTAATGAAATCATCATTTTTGGACACGAAATCGGTTTCGGAATTGAATTCTACAACAGAAGCGATCTTTTCATCTTCTGTGATTGCCGTGAAAACTAAACCTTCGGCAGCAATACGAGTTGCTTTCTTGGCAGCTTTGGTGATGCCTTTTTCCCTTAAATAGGTAATTGCGGCTTCCATGTCGCCGTTAGTTTCAATTAAGGCTTTTTTACAGTCCATCATGCCGGCATTTGTTTTCGCCCTCAGTTCCATAACTGTTTTTGCGGTAATACTCATAATCTATCTCCTGTGATTTATCATTTATATGCAACAAGAAGAGACCTTGGCCTCTCCTTGTTGTGCATAATATCCTTCTGAACTATTCAGCTTCTTTTTCTTCAGCTTCTTTTGTTTCTCTTGCTTTTGGAATTGTCTTTTTCTTCTTCTCAAATTTCTTTGGTTCTTTTTCAGCTTCTACCGGTTCTTCAATTTTTTCTGTTTCTTCGGGAGCTTTGATATCAGCGCCTTCCAGCATGGATTGTTTTCCTTCGATCACAGCATCGGCCATGATATCTGCTATCAGGAAAATAGCGCGAATGGCATCATCGTTGGCAGGAATTACATAATCCACCAGATCAGGATCGGCATTTGTATCGACCATGGCCACGATGGGAATGTTCAATTTACGAGCTTCATGAACAGCTATTTTTTCTCTGATGATATCAACGATGAAAACAGCGCCCGGAAGTCTGTCCATATCACGAATCCCGCCCAGTCCGTCTTTGATCTTATCGTAATTCTTCTTCATCTTGGTAGCTTCCAGTTTGGTGAAGCTGCTGATGGTTCCGTCTTCTACGATCTGCTCATAATACTCGAGTTTTTCGATACTTTGACGAATTGTTTTCATGTTGGTGAGCATTCCACCATACCAGCGATTGCTAACGCAAAAAGCACTGCATTTCTTGGCGGCTTCTTCCACGGCTTCTTTGGCTTGTTTTTTGGTGCCGACGAATAAGATGTTATCTCCATTACTCACCACATCTTTCACAAACATATATGCTTCGTTTACTGCATCGAGGGTTTGTTTAAGGTCTAAAATGTGGATTCCATTACGTTTAATGAAGATGTGTTTGTTCATTTTTGGATTCCATTTATGGGTTTGATGACCAAAATGAACGCCGCTCTCTAAAAGAGCTTTCATAGTTACAACAGACATACTTTCTCCTTGTTTACGGTTCTATTTACTGCCTGAGATTAACTGCAAATAAATCCGGCAGCTGCCGGACACCGTTATGCAACTCTCAAACAGCTTATTAAATAAAATATTCCGGAACTGAAATTCCGGATTGGACACTCGGGATTAACGTTTTGAAAACTGGAATTTCTTTCTTGCTTTGGGTTGCCCCGGCTTCTTTCTTTCCACCATTCTGGGGTCACGCGTCAGAAATCCTTCTTTCTTCAACATTGGTCTTAATTCTTCGTCGTATTTGCAAAGAGCTCTGGCAATACCGAGGCGGATCGCTCCAGCCTGCCCGGAAAGGCCGCCGCCGGAGACGTTCACGTTGATATCGATTTTTTCGGAAAGACCGACAATTTTGAGAGGCTGTTCGATGAGCATTTCCAGGATTTCTCTGGCCAGGTAATTTTTCATCGTCCGTTTATTTGCCATTCTTTTTCCGGTTCCAGGGGTCAGGCGAACTCTTGCCACAGATTCTTTTCTTCTTCCTATTGCATCAAAATATTGCATTCAAATTCTCCCTAGTTCGTTAAAGATAATATTTGTGGTTTCTGGCCGCCGTGCGGGTGTTCGCTGCCAGCATATACTTTCAATTTCTGAATGATCAGTCTTCCCAGAATGTTTTTGGGCAGCATCCCTTTCACAGCATGCAGAATGATTTCTTCCGGTTTTTCTTCCAGCATTTTTTTGTAGGGAATTTCCGTTCTTCCACCTGGATAACCACTATATCTTTGATAAGTTTTACTTAGTTCTTTGTTGCCGGTAAGTCTAATCTTCTCGGCATTGATGACAACGATAAAATCACCTGTATCGAGGTGTGGACTGAAGTAAGGTTTATTTTTTCCACGCAGGATGGACGCGACCTGTGTGGCTAACCTACCCAGCACCATATCAGTTGCATCTACCAGATACCAGTTTTGCTGGATCTGGTTAGCTTTCGGTGCAGCAGTTTTCATGCTTTCTCCTTTATTCTTCTATAACTTATGATCGAGACCGGACAAAATATTTATGGGACTATTTTGCTGTCAAGCAGAATGACGTATATTAGCTTCTGCTTCTAATAATTATTACAATTAATGTTTCCTTCCTCTGGAAGTTTCTTTAAAATTTCATTGTCAACAACGCCCGGCTTTTCAGGATGTCTATTGATTTATAGGAGAATTATGAAAACAGATGCGAAATTCTTGATCAAACTGGCAATTTTCATCGTGATGCTGCTGATCATCACTATCGACGCTTTTGTCATCCAATATATGAAAAAGAAACTGGATAACATCACCATCATCAGCTGGCAGGACAGCACGATGATCAAGGTTTCTCCCAAAGCTATCAAAGAACCAACGGTGCTTGTTTCGCAGGAATTCATCGATAAATTCAATGATTACAAATCGCCCTTCAACGATGGCATGAATTTCAACGAACTGATCGAAAAATATATTCACAACCGTTGGGCCGATCATTATGGTTGCGGAAGGGGAACAGCCGAAAAGAAAAGAATACACGAAGGCATCGATCTATTCGTTACCGAAAACACTCCCGTTTATCCGTTGGCAGATTATGGAATTATTACGGAAGTTAGCGATAATCCGCATTTCCTGGTAGAAGTTGATTATAAAACGAAGGACAGTTCTGTTCATCAAATGAAAATCGAATACGGCAAAACGGTACGCATTTTGTACCCGGAAGGAATCGAAAGTATTTATACTCATTTGAATGAGGTTTTTGTGGTGGCTGGGCAAGAAGTGAACGGGAATACGGTCGTCGCACTCACTGGCTTGACAGGAAACATTAAGAACAGTGGGAAAGCTTCTCACCTGCATCTGGAATTGCGGGACAGCAACAATAAATCCTTTGATCCGCGCGACAGACTGCGCTTCAATCAGGGATCGCTGAAATTCTTTTTGGAACATTTGAATATGGGGGAATGAATGAAACCCTGCCATCGCCTCTTTCAATGTTACTTTCAATTGGCAATGTCAAGGTGGGAAGTGAAAGTGGATTGAAAGAAACCTTGGCAGGATCAAGGATTGGATAGCAAAATGAGAAAAGAGCAAGAAACCTTGGCAAGGTCAAGCAAGAAGAGGTTCTGAAAGAGACCTTGACAAGGTCAAATACACCTTGCCATCGCCTCTTTCAAGAAGTCTTGCAATTGGCAATGTCAAGGTTGGAATTCCGAAAAGAGAGAAGTGCAAGAAACCTTGGCAATGTCAAGGTTGGAAGTGAAAGTGAATTGAAAGAAACCTTGGCAGGATCAAGGTTTGGATAGCAAAAAGAGAAAAGAGCAAGAAACCTTGGCAGGGTCAAGCAAGAAGAGGTGCTGAAAGAGACCCTGACAAGGTTAATGGGGATGAAGTGATTTATCAGAAGGAAAATTATTATCATGTTTTCAATCGAGGTTGTGGAAAAGAAAGTATCTTCCAATCGGATTCTGATTACAGAAAACTTATAAATAAAATGAAACTGACAAAGGATTTGTTTGAGATTGAAATTATTGCTTTTTGTTTGATTCCAAATCATTATCATTTTATTCTTTACCAAATCTCAGACATTCCGATTTCAAATTGGCTGAGAGATATTTTCAATAGTTACGTACAGAGTTTCAATCTAAAATATAAAAGAACCGGTACTCTTTTTGAGCGAAACGCTCAACCTAGATTAATTACATCTGATGAGTATCTAATTGATGCGGTTCATTATGTTCATGCGAATCCATTAAAACATAATTTGGTGATTGATCCTAATGATTGGGAATTTTCAAGTTTTTTAGAATATCAGTCTGGCAAAATGAAAATGGCAAGCAGGAGAGTTTTGGATGTTTTTTTTCATTCGGAATATTCCTATATGGAATCGTTCAAGGCATTTTTGGAAAGCAGGAAATTTGATGATGAATTGGAAGAATAAAACCTTGCCATCGCCTCTTTCAAGAAGTCTTGCAATTGGCAATATTAAGGTGGGGATTCCGAAAAGAGAGAAGTGCAAGAAACCTTGGCAATGTCAAGGTTGGAAGTGAAAGTGAATTGAAAGAAACCTTGGCAGGGTCAAGCAAGAAGAGGTGCTGAAAGAGACCCTGACAAGGTTAATGAGGAAGAAATCATGAACAACGAATATCGAGTAACAAGTTATAACGATCTGCAGGAAAAACTCTTTGAAGATTCCTGGAATCCGAAATTGGGCAGGTTCCGTTCCCGCTTTGCTTTTAGAGGGCTTTCCAATGCCGATTATAAACTGGAAACAACCCTGATCCGCCTGGGCGGAGAATATTCCCTACTGGAACATCATTTACTCAGGAATTTCAGCAAATATGCTCATCAAAGCGTGGTGGAAAAAGACTCGATCTGGCACTGGCTGTCCATCGCACAGCATCATGGTTTGCCAACCCGCCTGCTGGATTGGACATATTCTCCTTACATCGCCATGCATTTTGCCACGGCCAACATTGACAAATTTGCTCTGGATGGGGTGATCTGGGCGGTAAATTATGTGAAATTGAACGAAGTTCTGCCGGAAGTTATACGCCATGAACTTTCTAAAGAAGGCGCTAATGTTCTCACTGTGAAGCTGCTGATGGAACATGTCTGTTCGTTCAAAGATCTGGATTCTCTTTCTAAACAGGATTTTGTCCTCTTCATTGAACCGCCTTCCATCGATGACCGTTTCATCAATCAATTCGCTTTCTTCTCCATTTCCTCCAATCCGCGCCTGGTGCTGGATGAATGGCTGCTGCAATATCCTGAAATGTGGCAGAAGATCATTATTCCCAAAGAATTGAAGTGGGAAATCCGCGATAAACTGGATCAGGCAAATATTACGGAACGTGTTTTGTTTCCAGGTTTGGATGGACTCAGCCAATGGTTGAAAAGGCAGTATAGCCCGAGAGGATAAAACCCTGCCATCGCCTCTTTCAATGTTACTTTCAATTGGCAATGTCAGGGTTTGTAAGTGAAGAAATATGCAAGAAACCTTGGCAGGATTAAGCGGAATGAGTATTTGAAAGAAATCCTGACAAGGTTAAACAGGAGAACGGGAGAAAGCGAAGAAGCAGAAATGTAGCATCATCATTGGTTCACTCTTTGGTTAACATTTTGACGGTTGCCATTCTCGACTCACAGTTCCTTGCGAGTCAAGTCCGCAGAGGCTATTTCAGCAGCAGGCACTTCTTCACTGCTTGTGTTTTGTTGGCTGCTGATAATCTGATAAAATATATACCCGAGCAAACCGGTTTTCCCAGATCATCGTTGCCGTTCCATAAAATTTGTTGATTTGGTGATTGGTTGATTTGGAGATTTGTAAAAGTTCTAATTTTCTGCCCTTTCAAATTATAGATTTCAATCGCAGCCTTCGAAACGTTTTCTGTAAATAATTCAAAACTTATTGTCGTAGTAGGATTGAAGGGATTTGGATAATTGGAAAGGTTGTTATCATTAGGTGTAATTATGTTTTCATCGACTGCCAGCATTCCTTCCAAATTCATAATAGCAAAACCACTGCGGAAATTGGCAGTAAATAACTTATTATCAACTAAAGTCATTTCCCAAATCTGCCTGCAACCGTAATAATTGGATTGCAAAACCGGAAGAGAAGGGTTTGAAATGTCATATACCGAGATTTCATTCCAGGCTGCATCGGCGAGAATCAGGTCATTTCCATCCACGATAGCTGGCGCTCGGAAATCTGAATCGTTGTGTGGTTGAATTGTGCTTAATAACTCAGGGGAGGCTGGATTGGACACATCTATGATCAGCAAACCATTTTCGCTTGAAATATAAAGAACTTGCTGGTTAAGCGTCATTCCCATCACTTCTCCATCCAATGGATAGAAAGCTGTCTGTTGCGGCTCAAACGGGTCGCTCAGATCAAGAAAGAAAACTCCAATATTGTAGGCTTCGAAACAAACAAGGTTATCTTTGGCAACCACGGAAGTTTTATAATTGATACTGTTGAATTGGCTGATCCCGGGAATAGATAGACCATTTTCTATCTGCCGAAAAAAGACGCCATGATAATCTAACTCGACTAATATATCGTCCAAAGTTGTTAAAATGGTACTGCCGGTATTTTCTGAATAGGTGTTTCGCAGTTCAGGTAATAATGGATATGAAACATCAAAGATATTGATTTGACCGAAAGAATTAGCATATAAAAAGTTATTCCAAAGTGCTAAGCCATCGACACTGTATTCCAAGCCTGGAAATTGGGAAAATGCGGGTTCTTCCCAATTGGTTACATCCACCAATCCGGGTAATTCATTGTAATCAAAGCTAAGATAAACCGCATTTCCATATTTGATCAAATCCAGTGGACTGTCCGGTGTTTCGCAACTACCCAGGCATTGATCTTCGATTGGATCGGACATATCAATCACCTGCAATCCGTTCCACCTGTTAATGTCGAAAGCAATTCCATCGACTACGATAAAATCTTCGATGATCCATCTACTATCGAAAAATCCGACAGGAGTAAGTTCAAAATTATTGGAAATCTGGAATATATCAATTTGTGTATATGCAGTATATATAAGATCATTTTCAATATACAATGGCCTCCCAACATTCGGAGCAGAAGAAATCAAAATGGGAGAAAGCGGCTGAGTTATATCATAAATCGCGAGACTGTTGTTTTCGGTATTTGCGTATAATTGATCACCATCAATCAGGAAATAATCGGTTAAAGATGGAATTTGTTCAACGATAACCGGATTACTCAAATCCTCTACATTAACGATGTATAAAGCTCCCTCGAAGTTCTGAACATAAGCTGCCGGCCATTTCACATCGATCATAACCGGACATAATAAATCGTTGAAACTTCCAACAAAAACAGGTTGATGAGGATCGCTGACATCGATGAAATGAACCTCATCCTGGCAGCAGGCAGCATATAAAATATTGTTCTCGATATTTATTGATTCGAACCAGTAATCTATAACAAGTGAGGAAAGTAGTACAGGAGTTTCAGGAATAAAAATATCATAGATTTCAATGCGACCTCCGCCACCGATATAAGCAATTGCATTTTCTATACAGATATCCGCTGGTTCAAAATTCAAGGGATAAGATAAGATAAGTTGCGGCGTTTCAGGAATGGAAATATCCAGCACTTTGAAAGCTTCAATATCCAAGACATACAACAAATCTCCGGTTATTTCTCCACCGGTAAACGCAGTATCAACCGGATAATGGCCGATTTTATGAAAGACTGCAAACATATTGGCTGCAAAGACAATCAATATTCCTGCAATTAGAATTTCTCTTTTCATATTTCCTCCAGAGAAATTGTATATTTCCAAGATTCTGTTCTGACAGAGTTTTGAGTAAATAATTTAAACTTCATCTAAACATATCCTCTCAATTTCTATTATAAATTTCATCTCTCAATTCATTGATAAACCCGAATCTGCAAATTCCAATATAACTGTCAATCACAAAATAAAATAGGGAGAAAAGGATTAGCGGAAAACAGGAGTACGGGAGAAAGCGAAGAAGCAGAAATGTAGTGGCATCATTGGTCTGTCTTTGTTTTAGCAATTATGTTGCTGTTCTTAATTCCACTGTCGTAAACTCCCGTGAAGTCAAATCCAGCTAATTGATTGAGTAAAGAACAGCAGAGATTGCTTCGATAGAAATTAGTGAAAGATTTCTCTCAAAGACATTATTTGCGGTTGCTAATTTCTTTCAACGGCATCTTATGTTCCCCTCTTTGTTAAGAGAGGGGATAGCAGGGGTGAGTTACTGATTCAAAAACGTCCTGATCAAATTCGCACAAACGTGATAACGGTATTCTTTGTCGGAACGCAGATCGGTGATGGGTGTGATCTCCAGATTCAGGAGTTCATCGATCTTATTATAATCAATTTCAGTGACGGTTTTGCCCAAAAGGTAGGCTTCGATCTTTGGCAATCTTCGGGCAAATTCGTTCAAACTTCCCACTGCCAGCTTTATTTCTTTTATTTTTCCGGATTTTTCTTTTTTCAATCCGGCCAGAGCTACTTTGGCGATGGTCAGAGTTTTGCGTGCTCCCACTTTTTCGTAGAAATGCTGATAACCTTCTTCGGCATTTTTTCGAATCACAATTTTAAAGATAATCTCTTCCGGTTTCATCACATGTTTTTTATAACCGAAATAGAAATCGGAAACTGGAATCTTTCTTGAGTTTGATTTAGAGATCAATTTCAAATCCGCATCCAACACTAAAAGCAAAGGCATCACATCGGCGGTGGGTGAACCATTGGCAATATTGCCGCCAATCGTGGCTGAAGTTTGCAGAATTGGGGAAGCGAAGAAATCCAGGGAAGCCTGGAAATAGGGAAGATGTTTCTTGATCAGATTCGAATGCAGGATATCGAAATAGGTTGTAGTTGCACCAATCGAAATCTCAGTTTCGGTTTCTTTTATGCCGTTCAATGCAGCCAGATGATTTATATAGATGACTTCTGCATTTTTGATCAGGCCGTTCTTGATCTGCACATTGATGTCGGTGCCGCCGGCCAGTAAATATCTATTTTCGCTACTTTCCTGCATTTTCAAGAGCAACTCTTCTAAGTTTGCCGGTTTAAAAAAATCCATAATTTTCTACCTCATATCATTCAAAGCAGATTTTCGCAATTTTCATTCCCGCCGGGAAGCGTATTGCAAATTATCCCGAAAAATTATTTTCTCTCGCAAGCCAGCAACACCGATTCAAAAATTTTCTGATAGCCTGTACAACGGCAGATATTGCCGGAAAGCGCTTTTTTTATTTTTTCCAGGTTTAGCTCTCCATTGGAAATTAAATAATAATAGGAAGAGACCAAAAATCCGGGAAAGCAGAAACCGCACTGCACGGCATTGGTTTCATCGAAACAGTCGATCAACAGTTTTCCCAGAGGTTCTTCGGCAATTCCTTCGGAGGTCAGCACTTCTTTACCTTCTGCTTGAATAACATTTACCAAACAACTGGTGACCGGTTTTCCATCCAGCAGAACTGTGCAGGCGCCGCATTCACCTTCGCCGCAGCTTTCTTTAGTTCCCAAAAGTTGGAAATCTTCGCGTAATACGTCGAGTAGTCTTTTCATCGGGTCAACATCTATAGTCACTGGTTTTTTATTTAGAAGAAAATTTATTTTCATATTATCCTCTTTTTGCCACAGACTCTCGCTGACTTTTCACTGACTGGTACAAAATAATCCTTGGTGAAAATCTTCCTTCTAAATTCAAACTTTGCTCCGAAATTAACCAGCATTCCCACTTCGATACTTGTAGCTTTTAAATAATTTATCAATTGAGCTCCATGCACGTCCAGCAAACAACTGATAGCTTTTATCTCGATAATAATTTTGTCTTCCACAATGAGATCGGCTATAAAATTGCCACAAATAATCTCTTTATATTTTACTTGGATCGGTTTCTGTGAATCAACTTTGAAACCCATGTTATTTAATTCATAAATCAAAGCTTTCTCATATACTGATTCCAGAAATCCCGGACCTAATTCATCAAAAACATTATAAAAACAGCGTATGATCTTATCTGTAATATCTTCGTACAAATATTTGGTTTTCATTCACACTCCTGAGCTAATTCACATCCAAACAGTCAGTGCTTGTCTGTGTTAGTCTGTGGCTAATTTCAACGTTCATCAGCGGTTAAGCTCTTAAAAATTCTTTCCGGTGTCATGGGATATTCGTTTATCTGAATGCCAAGTGCGAAGAGAACAGCATTCCTCACGGATGGAGCAGGAAAGTCCATCGGAATTTCACCGAGACCTTTGGCAATTTCGCTGTCGGTGTGAATGAATTCAATATCCATTTCCGGAATATCGATAGAGGTAGGAAGCGTGTAATCTGTGAAACCATGCATCCTGCCAAAACCGGGCTTGTAGAAAAATTCGCACAATCCGTAACCCAAACCCTGCACGATACCGCCTTCAGCCTGTCCCACCGCAATCTTGGGATTGGCCAGTTTGCCGATGTCCAGCACACTCCAGTTTTTGGTCAGTTCCACTTTGTAAGTGTCGGCATGATAATAAATTTCGGTTACACAGGCAGCCCAGGAATAGTCTTTATAACCGGTCCCCTGGTAAGTTTCTTCATCAAATTGCACGGAAGGGTCGGGTATGAAATTTCTGCGGAATTCCTGCGGAAATTCAGTTTGATGGGAAGCAACATATTCTTCCAGATTTTCAAAACCAAGTTCAGCTTTGATCTCCAGAGCCAGGTCATGCAGCAGATTACCAATTATGTAAATTGTTCGTGAGGCAACAGTTGGTCCGCTGTTGGGAGTTTTGCTTGTATTCGGCAATTGCACCCGGCATTTTTCTCTCGGATGATCGATCGTTTCAAAAAACATCTGAGCCAGAGTAGTATGTGCGCCTTGTCCCATATCGGTGCTGGAAACATAGATTTCAACCATTGCATCCTGGCGAATGATCACTTTGATCTCTGAATTCAGCACTTTTTCGCCGTTGCCCGTATAACCGCCCCCGTGATAACCGATGGCCAATCCGATGCCTTTTTTGTCTTTATGAGTTTCATTCCACTTTTTGAATTCTTTAACTTTTTTTTGATAATCAGATTTTTCGATCACGCGCTGCAAGCAGTCATAAAGATGATCTTCCGAAATCAGTTGCGTCGTGGGAAATTCAGCGTCTTTTCGCAGCAGATTGACCAGGCGGAATTCCAGCGGATCGATTTTCAGATCGGCTGCAATATTTTCCACATGAGCTTCGATCGCGGCAAAAGCCTGGGGAGCGCCGAAACCGCGGAAAGCTCCGTTGGAAGGCGTATTGCTACGCATCAGCCGACCGCGAATAAAACTGTCCGGAATGTCATATCCACCGATGGCATGCAGAACTCCGCGCGAAAGAACGACCGGCGAAAGCGTTTGATAACCACCGGCATCAAGTCTATAATCTATGTCGATTTTTCTGATTTTTTTAGATTTAGGATCAGTCCAGGATTTGATCTCGATGCGGCTGGGATGTCGTTTCGTGGTAATCTTAATATCATCGGAACGATCCAGCACAGTTTTGACCGGTTTGCCGCTTTTATAGGAAAGCAAAGCCGTTATGCCTGCCAGCAGACTGGGAAAATCTTCTTTGCCGCCAAAGGCTCCGCCGATTCCTTCCGAAGTTTCAAATTCGACTTTTTCCGCAGCTTTTCCCATAATCGATTCCACGCCGCTCTTCACGAAAAAAGGACATTGAGCGGTTCCACGTACAAACATCATTTTTTCTGCCGGTTTCCAGATGGCGATCATGCCCTGAGTTTCCAGATATGCCTGTTCCTGGTGCGGTGTGTAATAAATTTTGTGATGATAAATCCAGGTTGGATCGACTTTTTGTCCGTTCCGATGATCGATGGTCAGTTCTTTACCGAAAGCATTTTTTTCGTTGTCCAAACATTCTTTGATGTCGGTGACGGCCGGAAGCTCTTCAAATTCCACCCCCGTTTTTTTGATGAATTCTCGTAAAATTCTCAGATTTGAATGGGTAATTCCCATGATGACCTGGCCGTAGTGAAATACTTCTTTTTCGGCCATGAACGGTTGGTCGCATTCCGGTTCGGGAACGATATTTTCGCCGGGAATATCCTTTGCTGAAACAAAGGTGAATTCCTGCAGATCGAAACCGGCAGGGAATTTGATGTCTTTGATTATTCCATGATGACAGGTGGAATAGAGCAGTTGACCGAAGATCATTCCCTGATAAGAATAATCATCCAGAAATTTCCAGGAGCCATTCAGCTTGGGAACGGCATCGAATTTTCTTATGCTTTTCATAAGCTCTCCATGTGAATAATCATTTTAAAAATTTATATGCATCTTTTCTATCAGCAATTTTTATTATACAAATGATTAATTCATTTTTGACTATTCTATATACGATCCTGTAATTTCGATAGCGAATTCTATATTTATCAAGTTGAGAAAGTTTTTTTACGTTTCCAGAATATGGATCGTCTGCCAAAGAATTGATCAAATCAAGAATTTTAAGTACGTCTTTATTGGGAATTCTTCTGAAATCTTTTTTTACAGATGTGTTGAATTTAATTTCATATTTTGCCATGAGCTTTCAGATATGCTATTAGTTTTTCAAAAGTTATTGTCGGTTCGTTTTCTCTTTCTTTAATTGCTGCTAGATCTTCTGCATCCTCAGCCAGTTCAAGCCGGATAGCTTCATCAACAATGTCGGAAATTGAACGTTCTGTTTCAAGTGCTTTTAACTTGAGGATTCGATGAATTTCCGGGTCAAAATAAACTGTCGCTCTTTTAGTGTAAAGTGCCACGATTACCTCCTAATTTCTATCATGGCGTAAATTAACGTTTTAACGTTGTGACGTCAAGGTGTAATTTTCAATTCTTCCAGATTTTTTATCGCTTTGGGAATATCGATTATTTCTTGAACAGAATCCAAATCTTTCAGCCCGGAACCAGTGAGGAGAACCACATTTTTGGAATTCTCATCGATTTTATCAAGATTATCATATTTTATCAATCCGGCGAAAGCCGCTGCTGCGGCAGGTTCTGAGAAGATTCCCGTATTTTCACTCAATGTTTTGGATGCTTTGATGATTTCTTCATCCGATACTGAAATCCATTCTCCCTGATATTCATCGATGTATTTCTTGGTCATCCGGAAGTTGCGTGGAATATCAACAGCGATTGAATCCGCAATCGTGTTGGAAGGTTTGGAAACGAATTTTTCAGATTTGAGGTTACGAATAATGTTGTCACTTTTGTCGGATTGCACAGCAACGATAGTTGGGACTTTTTCGATCAAACCGAGTTTGAGCAGATCTTCAAATCCTTTGTAAACTCCACTGATGATGCAGCCGTCACCCACCGGCACGAAAATACGGTCGGGAATTTGGTGTTTCATCTGCTGAAAAAGCTCGAACGAAACGATCTTCTTGCCTTCGATCGTGAAGGGGTTGTAGGCAGTATTGCGATTATACCAACCAAACTTTTTAGTTGCTTCGATGCTCAATTCAAAGGCATCATCATAATTGCCATCGACTGGAACAAGCTGCGCACCGTACATACAGATCTGGGTAAGTTTGGCTTTGGGAGCATTCTTCGGCACAAAAATAATCGCTTTTTGTTTTTGCGAAGCGCAGATTCCAGCGAGAGAAGAACCGGCATTTCCGGTGGAAGCGGTCACGATCGTGTCGATGCCGTTTTCTTTGGCAACTGCACAAACCAGGTCGGAAGCGCGGTCTTTGAAAGAAAAAGTAGGATTTTGGGAATCATCTTTGAGGTATAAACTTCCGAAGTTTTTGAAACTTCGGAAGTTTCCTAAGTCGTAAAGTGGCGTTTTGCCGACCTTCAGCCAGGAGAGACTGCGTTCGGAGTTGATAGGCAGAAGTTCCCGAAATTCCTTCTCTTTCAGTTTATCGAAGAGTTTAAATTGTTTAGCCAGATGCTTGATCTTCCCATAATGATACAAAGTTTTCAGCACGCCTTTCGGAGGAAGATCGGGTGTATTTTCCTTTTCGCAAACAGGACAGAGATAAGTTGCTTCATCCTGCTCGTATTTGGCACCGCAGGTTGTGCATTCAAAATAGTATTTGCTTTCTTTCATAAATCCTCATTTAGTAGCCACCGAGTTTCACCGAACAACACCGATGGCTTTTTTTGTAACAACCTAAAAGACGCCGAAGAATATTATTGGTAGATAGTTCAATACACCAACCTTTTATATTGGAGTCCTCCAGCGTGTCCAAAATTTATTATGTAACCTACTTTGATGCCTGTCGCTTTCAAATAGTTTATCAATTAGGCTTGATGTATTACGGAGATCGTGTTGATTGCTTTCAATTCGATAATGATTTTATTTTCAACAATAATATCTGTATAATAATCTCCAACACAAACCCCGTCATACATTACCGGAATTGGAAATTGCTGTTCAGCATGCAACCTTGCTTTGGCAAAATCATGTATAAAAGAATTTTCATAGACTTTTTCCAAAAAGCCGTTTCCTAACTCTACATATACTCTTTTGGCAATCTCTACAATTTCATCGGAAAGTTCTTTTTCATAAATCAAAGCTACCTCCAAGTTTATGGACTAATTACTATATTTTGCATTTCGGTGTTCCTTCGGTGTTCCTTCGGTGTTTTTTTCGGTAGCTAATTCACAATCCTCGTTCCCGCTTTTCCATCCACAGCATCCGCCAGTCTTTCCGGAGTGGTGATGATCACTTCATGTCCGCCATTTTCCAGGAATTGGATCGCAGCTTCCATCTTGGGCAGCATGCTGCCTTTGGCAAAATGTCCTTCCCGACAATATTGTTTTGCTTCCCGCAACGTAATTTCAGAAAGCGCTTTCTCATTTTCCTGTCCGAAATTCAGGTAAACCTGCTCGACGGCAGTTGAAATGATCAGGTAATCGGCGTTCAGATTTCCAGCCAGCAGCGCCGAAGCTCTGTCCTTGTCAATCACGGCTGGGACTCCTTCCAAATCGCCGTTTTCGTTTAGGATGACGGGAATACCGCCGCCGCCCACCGCCACAACCAGGAAGTCAGCTTCGATCAGACTTTTAATGGCTGCGAGTTCGATCACCTGAATCGGAAGAGGAGAGGCAACAACCCGGCGATAACCCCGGCCGGCATCTTCGCTGACATTCCAATTATATTTTTTCCTTTTCAATTCCGCATCTTCTTTGCTGAAAAATGGCCCGATCGGTTTGGTGGGATTTTGGAAAGCAGGATCATTCTTATCTACCAGAACCTGCGTAACCACGGTTACGATGTTCTTGATTATCCCTTTATGCTGAAGAATATTTTGAATTGCCTGCTGAATCTGATAGCCGATAGCTCCCTGCGTATCCGCTCCGGCAGAGGGGAGCGGGATTTCATGGATTTGCTCTTTGGAAATTTCCGAACGCAGCAGAATGAAGCCGACCTGCGGTCCGTTCCCATGAGTGATAACCACATTTATTCCTTTTTCGATCAAGCGAACAATGTGATGTGAAGTATCGACGATACAATCATATTGATCTTCTACCGTCAGATGGTTTTTATCCTTGATGAGCGAATTTCCACCCACAGCGATCACTGCAAGTTTCGACATTTATTCTCCTCCAAATTTATGCTATTTCTCAAAATTTAAACTACAACTCTTTTCGGCAATGAATTTTTGAAAAGGTACCTTTCGCCATTCACCAGGATTACAGTTTATTTATTTCTCGTATTTTTCCAGAAGTCCCACTTCCAGATTGAATTCTTTGATCAGTTGATCAAAGTAGCCGATTTCATCTTCAAATAAACTGCGCCAATATTCTTCATTCCACTGCGCCAGGATTTCTTCATAAGTTTTTCCCTGCTGTTCTACCCAGGTATAATATTTCAGGTTGTGAACGCGTTTGCGATCGCGATAGCCAAGTTCCAGGAAGTTTTCGATATCCTGCTGAACCAGGCATCCTTCAAAATCGACAGCAGCCCGGATTGCAGTGTATTTGCCTTTTTTTACCAGTTCTTCTTCCAGCCGGGATTGATACATTTCCATCGAATCGGTGAAAACTGTGAAGATCACGTCATCTTCACCCATTTCATAGTATTTGGCAGTTTTGATGGCAGATAGCAAATTGCTGATGGAAGAGATTCCCAGCAGTTCCAGCTTATCAATGACTTCATCAGAAACACCTTTTCCCTTTAGAAACTCCTGACCTGCTTTTTCATTGAAAAGCTGCATCACGCGCATACAATCTTCATCATCGATGGCAACTCCGGCGTCGGTATTCATCACATTATGAACCCAGGGAATGTGCTTGTCGCCGATCCCTTCGATACGATGACCACCAAAACCATTTTCCAATATAGTGGGGCACTGCAAAGCCTCGGAAGCGATGGTGAGCATTTTGGGATATTTGGTTTTGAGGTAATCTCCGGCAGCGATTGTTCCGGCAGACCCTGTTGCAGAAACGTAGGCTGAAAGCTTTTCTCTACCTTTTTTAATGAATTTCTCAAAAACTTCTTCGATGGCAGAACCGGTGATATTATAATGGTAAATCGGATTGCCGAATTCATCGAATTGATTGAAAATCACATTTTTTGGATCTTCCCGCAGTTCCCAGCATTTGTCATAAATTTCTTTTACATTTGATTCACAGCCAGGAGTGGCGATGACTTCCGAGCCGATCTCTCGTAGCCAGGTAAAGCGTTCTGTGCTCATTTCTTCCGGTAAGATGGCAACGGGTGTGCAACCCAATAAAACGGAATCGAAAGCGCCACCGCGGCAATAGTTTCCGGTGGAAGGCCAAACTGCTTTATCGCGGGTGGGATCGAATTCTCCACTGACCAAACGCGGAACCAGGCAGCCAAAAGCTGCACCAACTTTATGCGCTCCGGTGGGGAAGAATTTTCCTACCAATCCCACAACACGGGCTTTGATGCCGGTGATTTCAGGCGGAATTTCTAAAAAATTCACTTCGCCAAATCCACCGCCGAATTTGGTCGGTTCATTCTTCCAGGTGATGCGGAAAAGATTGAGGGGATTGACATCCCACAAACCCACGTTTTTCAGTTCCTCTTTAATTCCGTCCGGAATAAGTTCGGGATTCTTCAGCTGTGCAAAAGTAGGAATGATAATATTCTTTTCCCGGCAGCGTTTTACGGTGTTTTTCCGCACTTCGCGATCGATGTGTTTGATTATTTGTGGCATTCTAT
Organism: Candidatus Cloacimonadales bacterium; assembly: GCA_030656075.1. Classification (GTDB taxonomy): domain Bacteria; phylum Cloacimonadota; class Cloacimonadia; order Cloacimonadales; family TCS61; genus B137-G9. The sequence continues at coordinate 7,050 of JAUSOT010000088.1, read as the reverse complement.
TTTCTCCTTAATTATTAGCCAATCTTGCTCTGGCTGCTTTTACCAGTTCTTCCAACTTCGCCACAGGATCTTTCACTTTGGAAAGCAGGATCATCGCTGTAATAACCACCGGTTTGAAGCTGGCCTGAGTGTAGGTATCGTAAAGGTTGGCATCAAATATCTCGTGGGAAACTTCACCATGTTCGCAATTCAAACCCGTGATATCTGCCGGCAGCGGATGCATGTAGAGGGCATTATTGGTGAGAGCTGCAACTTCGGAATTGTATTCCCAGTTAATATGCTGCTTGTTTTCCAGCAGGCATTCCTTTTCCAGCTCCTTCAATCCTGCCTGATCTCCGGCATGCAGCAGATCGCGCCGTTTTTCCATCACGCCAAATGACGCCCAGGATTTTGGGCAAACTACATCAGCACCCTGGAAAGCTTCTTTCATGTCATGTGTGATATTGAAGCTTCCACCACTTTCTTTAGCTTGTTTAGCTGCCAGTTCATTTACATTAGGAAGCAGATCGTATCCTTTGGGATGAGCCAGAGTTACTTCCATTCCAAGTCTGGTCATCAAGCCTATCATGCCTTGAGCTACGGAAAGAGGCTTGCCATAACTGGGACTGTAAGCCCAACTTATGGTCAGTTTCTTGCCTTTCAGGTTTTCCAATCCGCCAAAATGATCTTTGATCTTGCAGAGATCGCTCATCGATTGAGTGGGATGGTCGATATCGGATTGCAGATTGATGACGGTTGGCCTTTGATGCAGAATGCCTTTTTCAAAGCCAAACTGAACAGCATCGGCAACTTGACGCTGGTAGCGGTCACCTTCGTGAATAAATAAGTCGTCACGGATGCCGATCACATCTGCCATAAATGAGATCATGTTGGCTGTTTCACGCACTGTTTCACCATGAGCTATCTGCGATTTTTTCTCGTCAAGATCCTGCACTCCCAATCCCAAAGCATTACAGGCAGAGGCAAAACTGAAACGGGTACGGGTGGAATTATCGCGGAAAATTGAAACTCCCAATCCACTGTCAAAGATGCGGGTGGCAATATTGCTTTTATGCATTTCTTTGATGATCTCGGCTACCAGTAATGTAGCTTTGATATCATCCAGAGATTTTTCCCAGGTGAGCAGGAAATCTTTTCCAAACATGGAGAGTTGAAGCTGCCTGAGTTCATTTAATTTTTTATTCATTATATCGTTCATTTTTCCTCCTTGATTGCACCTACCTTGAAAAGGCTTCTTTCACAACTTCTTCTTGCTTAGCACTTTCAAGGTTGATTTCTTATCATCCACAACTCTGAAAGTCTTAACTGAAAGAACATTGCGTAAGAAAGCTTTTCAGAGTATTTTTCCTGAAAGTCTCAAGTGCAAGAATTCTCAGAAGAGAGCTTTTCAGGAGTATCGTCATTATAAAATTTATTATTCACATATTCAGCAAATCCCACTTTGTACGAAAAATCCGTAAAGAACAACTTAATAAGTCTATCACTTAAAAATTCGAAATTATGTTCATGATAATAATTTAAACTGGAATATTGCCAATCATACGCATCTGATGCAAATCCATGTTTTATGGGATTGGAATGAATATAATGACAAGCTTGAATAACATAATTATTATTCGTAATGATTTTTGGAACAGCACTTCGCTCAAAAAGCGTTCCCGATCTGTGATATTTTTGATTTATATATTGAACGTAACCGGAAAATAAAACCTTGAGCCACTTAAAAATTGGAATATCGGATGGTTGGAATAGAAGAAAATGATAATGATTCGGCATTAGACAATATGCAAGAATTTCTACACCATAATAGGAATGTGTCTTTTTCATTTTCTGAAGAAGTTTTTGATAATCACTTCCATCGAAAAATATATCCTCTTTATTACAACCTCTGTTGTAAACATGGTAAAAATTGTCTTTCTGATAAATCATAATCTTCCCCTCCACAACCTTGAAAAGGCTTCTTTCACAACTTCTTCTTGCTTAGCACTTTCAAGGTTGATTTCTTATCATTCCACAACTCTGAAAGTCTTAACTGAAAGAACATTGCGTAAGAAAGCTTTTCAGAGTATTTTTCCTGAAAGTCTCAAGTGCAAGAATTCTCGGAAGAGAGCTTTTCAGGATTATTTCACTTTCCATTCAGCTTAGCTACTAAACCGGCATAGAATGCAGCCGCAGCGCTGAGATCAGAAATTCTTGTCATTTCATTTGGTGCATGTGCCTGGTCTTCATCGCCGGGTCCCATACCGATACATTTGATTTCAGGATGTTTTCCCATGATGAACACACAATTTGTGCTGAACGTCCATTTATCTACTTTCGGCTCTTTTTCCAAGGTTTCTCTATAAGCTGAAATTGCTTCTTTTAAATAAGACGAATTTTCTTCTAACTTCCAAGTTGGAAAATATTTTTGAACAGGATAGACTTTGCCTGTCCAGGCTGCTTCTTTGTAGGAAAGCACTTTTACTTCTGCTTCTGAAACGCCGGCTCTCTGGCAGCAATCTTCCAATTCAGCAACAGCAGATTCTTTGGTTTCTCCCCAGGTAAGTCTTCGATCCAACTGAATTATTGCATAATCTGCCACAGCACATTGGCTGGGAGAACCGGACTCGAAGATGCTGGTGGTGATAGTTCCCTTTCCTAAGAAATCGTCATGCGCCAGGCGGTCATTGAGCTTTTCCACTTCCAAGGCAATTTTAGCCATTTTGTAGATAGCGTTCACTCCGCGTTCGGGAGCGGATCCATGGCAGGAAATTCCTTTCACTTCGATGGTCATTTCCATGCGACCGCGATGACCGCGATAAATGTTCAGGCTGGTTGGTTCGGTACTAACTACAAGTTCCGGACGAATATTATCTTCCAGGATCATGTGTTCCCAGGCGATGCCGTCGCAATCTTCTTCCATCACGGTTCCGGTGAAGAGCACGGTAAATTCGTTATTCAGATCGAGTTCTTTGATGATCTTCGCTGCGGTGATCATGGCAGCCATCCCACCCAATTGATCGGATGCGCCGCGTCCCCAGACTTTGCCGTCCTGAATATTTCCGGCATGCGGCGGAAAATTCCAATTTTCCAGGTTGCCGGGATAAACAGTGTCGATGTGGGCATCGAAAGCGATGAGGCGTTTGCCATTCCCAATACGGCCGATCACGCTTCCCAAATCATCGAACCGGACTTCATCAAATCCAACTTTCTCCATCTCGGTTTTGATCACCTGAACCATCTCTTTTTCCTTCCCGCTGAAGGATGGAGTCCGGATCATTTTTGCCAGGAATTCGGCAGTATCCTTTTCATATTGCAGGGAAAGCGCTCGGATTTTCTGATAAATATTACTCATAATTATTCCTTTTGTCATTGCGAGAAATCTACAACGAAAATCTTTCGAAGCAATCTTTTCCAATATTACAGCAGAGATTGCTTCGTTTGTAACAGCAAGAAGAATTACTCGCAAAGACCTCAAACAAACAAATAATTCTGGTTTTTGTATGTCCACCAAATTATATTCAGCAAAGCATCGAATTCGGTTTTCTGCTCGATTTCATGCTCCGAATGGCAACTCAATAATTTGCCCGATTTGTTGAAACAAACTTCATAAAACTTTTTATTTATTCTCACTTTTAACGTAATTTCATTATCTTCCGAAACCAGCAGGAAGCCGTCGTTGCCGTTCACAAGCATATCTTCATCATTCCAGTAAAGAGTGAATTTATCTTTATACGGCGCGCCGTCGTAAGGACAGAAGGTGGCGCAATTACCGCATTCATTGCAAAATCCGTCCAGGTGCAGAATCTGATTTTCGTTTTTGAATCCAGGAACTTTGAGTGCAAGGTTAGCCCGGTTCGGACAAACTTCCATGCACTTATTACAGATGAAGTTACACTCCAGGCAGCGCTGGGTTTCGGCAGCTATTTCTGCTTCGTTGGAAAGCACCTCGACTGTTGGTTTGATCACTCCTTTTTTTTGCCGGATTTCTTTGATGCGGGCGGCATAATCGAATTCGTAATCTTCCGGATTAACCCGATTCAAATCTATTCCTTCTTTTTTTAGAATACCGTTGGCAACAGCCTGTCCGTCGGCTATCGATTCAACTACCGTTGATGGGCCGCGAAAGGCATCACCGGCGATGAAGACATTTTCAACACTGGTTTCCAAGAATTCGTTAACCGGAATTTTTCCACGTTCATCTATGGAAATATTATTGGCTTTCAAGAGATCAAAATCCACCATTTCACCGATGGCGGAAAGTACTGAATCGACGGCGAGTTCCACTAATTTTCCGGCTACCGGCACCGGACGTTTTCTGCCGCTGGCATCCTGTTCACCCAGTTCCATCACCTGGCACTTAAGCATTCCATTATTATAAGAAACAGGATTGATCAGTTCTTTGAAAATTACTCCGTCTTTGACGGCGTGATTCAATTCTTCCCGATCGGCCGGCATCTCTTTGATAGTACGGCGATAAATGATATAAACATTTTCTACACCGGGAGTTTTCCTGGCGGCACGAGCGCCGTCCATGGCAGAGTTCCCGCCACCCACGACAGCTACGTTTTTGCCAAGATTCACAGCTTTTGGATCTTTGTGCCAATCCTGCAGGAACTTGATAACGCCAAAAACTTTAGAAGTGTCGCCTTCCAACGGAAGAGTGCGGGATTTTCCGGCACCGATTGCCAGGTTGATGTATTTGAAACCTTTAACCTTCAAGTCGACCACGTCGATTTTTCCATCGGTGTACATCTCGAATTTCACACCCATACATTTGATCAATTCGATATCGTTATCGATTGCCCAACTTGGAATGCGAAATCCAGGAATTGTATGGATCACGGTTCCACCCGGTTTGTCGGTTTTATCAAAAACTGTAACGTCGAAACCCTGACGAGCCAGGAAATAAGCGGAAGAAAGACCGGCAGGCCCGGCACCGATGACGGCAATTTTTATATCAAACTTCCGAAGTTTTTGAAGACTTCGGAAGTTTTCTTCCATTTTGTCAAAGTACTTTTTATATCCTTTTTCGGCTGCAATCCGCTTTAATTCTCGAATCAAAACAGGTTCTTCATAATCGTTTCGCACACATTTCAGCATACATTTGTGATCACAAATGTAACCGGTGATATGCGGCAGCGGATTTTTGGAAAGGATCAGTTCGAACGCTTCCGGATAACGTTTTTCACCGATCAATCTGATATATTCGGGTATATCCTGATGGATGGGACAAGCCTCCTCGCAGGGAGCTACAAAGCAATCCAGCCTTCCCAGTTTTTTATTGATGTACATCGGTTCTTGATTTTTGGCTTGATAACGGAATCTGTCACCTTCCAAAGCATCTTTTGCCAGATCATCCAATTTGTAGAGATCAATTTTGGCAGGAGTGGGTTTCGTCATACTTTCATCCAGCAGTTTAGACATCTGGGTAAACTTGGTGTAACCGCCCGGTTTCAGCACATCGGTGGCGATGGTGATGGGACGAATTCCGCTTTCAAAAAGTTGTTTGGCATTAAAGAAGTTAGCTCCGCCAGCATAAGAAATTTTGAGTTCACCATTGAACTGGTGAGAAAGTTTTTTGGCCAGGTTGATCGTAAGCGGATAAAGCGCACGACCACTCATATACATTTCGTCTGTTGGCAGCATTCCTTTATCGTTGAGAACTGCCAGCGTATTGGAAAGTTTCGCACCAAATTCCACGCCATTTTCTTTGGCGAATGGAATGAGAATATCCAACATTTGAAGAGCAGCTTCATATTGCATGTCATGTGTAAATGACTCTTCTTTTAAGGTAATATGGCCGAAACCCAGCTTGGCAAACGCGTTTTTCACGTATTCATAACCGTGCAGGGTTGGGTTCATTTTCAGGAAGGTGTGAAGTTTTTTCTCTTTCATCAAATATTTGCAGATAGCTTCCTGATCTTCCGGAGGACAGCCGTGCATGGTGGAAAGAGTGATAGAGTTCGAAATATGGGGTGAAATAGTTTCTACGAATTCAGGATCGGTGATTCCGGGAATATCACCAGTTGCGATAGCTTCTTTAAGTTCAGCTTTGCATTCCAGAAAGTCAGGATGTCGGGAAGCATCTTTCAAACCTTCGATAAAGCCGTCGATCTTGGAAGATTTTATTCCTTTCAAATCGTAGCCCACGCTCATATTGAAAATAAAAGCGCGTTCATCCAATTGGGAAAGGCCGAACATTTTATTCAGCACAGGCAGCAGGAACCAGGCTTTCACATATTCATTGTAAGCTTGCGGAACAGTGAGTTCCGTGCTCCATTCGGTGTTGTAGCCTTCGTCTGTAGCCTCGATACATGGTTTTTCAATATCCAGCTCATCCATGATCTGCACGGTTTTCAGTTCGAAGAAACGGCAGCCGGTAAGATAAGCTGCCACGATATTAGGTGTCTGCTGGGTGTGCGGTCCGGCAGCAGGTCCCATAGCGGTTTCGCATTTTTCGCCAAAAATTGTGAAATAAGACTGATCAGGTTTACGATAGAACTTGTCCTCGTGAATTCCGAAAATGGTTTTCTCTTTTTTGTATTCTTCTAAAATCCAGTACAAAAGTTTTTTGAATTTTACCGGTATCATTATATCGCTCATATTTTCTCCTCTTTGCCACTAAGACACGAAGTCACGAAGATCACAACTTATTCAAAGTATTACTCTTTGTACTCCGTCTTTTAATAATGGCACATTAAAATTTATTATCATTCCTAATCTTTTTCCAGACACTTTCAGGTAGCTCAATACCTGAGCTTGCCAGACAGGATTGTAATTATCTGCAGCTTTTAATTCTACGATTATTTGATCTTCAACTAAAACATCTAATCGATAACCCTCTTCAAATTCAATTCCATCATACACAATGGGGATATTAATTTGTCTTTGAATCTTTAATCCTCTTTTTGATAACTCATGAAAGCCTTTTCATAATCCATAACTTATTGTAATAAAATAAGTTAAAATCCTTAAAAACATCTTGATTACCTCCTAACAGGTAATTTTCGCTAACACCTTATTACTTTTGAAATTGGCCTCATCCGCCTCATCCCCAATGAAATATTC
>JAUSOT010000087.1 GCA_030656075.1 Candidatus Cloacimonadales bacterium | reverse complement strand
TATACAAAACATAAAACTTTTATTTCTACCACCCAGAGCACCAGAATTAAATCCTGCTGAGTGTATCTGGCATCATATAAAGGAAAAGTATTTTAGTAATAGGGTCTTTAACAATATAAGTGAAGTAGAACAGAAACTTGTGGAAGCATTAGTTGATTTGAATCTGAATAAACAAGAAGTAAAGAGTATGACATTATTTAACTGGATATTAATATGATTGACAGCGGTTTGGTATCACCTGCTTTTTCAGTCTGTTGCAGCGGTTGATGATATATTTTTGGATAATCGGAACCTTGTACACCGGCAGGCTGATGCCCAGATCGCCACGTGCCACCATGATTCCGTCGCAGGCTTTCAGGATCGAATTGATATTTTTCACGCCTTCGGCATTCTCGATCTTGGCAAAAACCAGGCAATTTCCTTTTTTCCGCTTTATCTCATCCACTACCAAAGAAATACTGGCAGCACTGTTCACAAAGGATTGAGCGATAAAATCCACCTGATTTTTCAAGCCAAATTGAATGTCTTTTCTGTCTTGTTTAGAAAGAAACGCAGTTGGCATTTTCATTTCGGGAATGTTGATTCCTTTTCGGGATTTGATTACTCCACCCTGGATCACTTTCAGCAGCAGGGAATTATCCACGGCTTCCAATATTTTCAACCTGAGATGGCCGTCGTCGATGAACAGGTCAGTATTGGTTGGAATCATTTTCAGGTCACCGGTATAATCGAATGCCAGGCATTTTTTGTCGGTTTGACATTTGTCTGCAGAAAGCAAGATCAATTCCTTGTCTCGGATTTCCACCGGCTCTGCCAGCTTGCCGATGCGAATGCGGTATCCTTCCAGATCCATCAGGATCTTGATGTTCAGTTTTTTTTCTGTATTGATCTTGCGGACAGTATTGATCACGTTTTCCTGAGTTTGATGATTGCCGTGGCTCATGTTCAAACGGACAACATTCATGCCGGCTTTGGCCATTTTTAACAATATTTTTTCATCGGAACTGGCAGGTCCGATCGTGCAGATGATTTGTGTTTCGCTTTGCATGATTTACTCACTCCTCACTGAAATCTTGAATATCTAACCCGTAAAAATGTCAAAACAAAAAATTTCATAGACACAAAACCCGCGAGAATTCAAATCGAAAACGTGATTCGTTCAATTTTGAACGAGAGCACACTGAAGTGTGAGTGTTTCATGCAACAGTAGCGAGACTTGACTCGAAGCTTTAGCGTGAGTCGAGAATCGCTGAGTATCATTAAAGCCATTGTTCTCGCTTCAAACTTCGTCTCGAAGCAAGTCCAATGGAATTGGAGTTTAAATGAAAGAAAAACTATTTCTCATCGACGGAACAGCGATAATCTATAGATCGTTCTTTGCCTTCATCCGCAATCCGCTCTACAACAGCAAAGGCCAAAACACCAGCGCCATTTACGGCACGATCAATGCTTTCCTGCGGCTGATGGAAAGATATACTTTGAAGCATGTGGCCATCTCATTCGACCGTAAGGAAAAAACCTTCCGCCATGAAATCACCGAAACTTACAAAGCCAATCGTCCGCCGGTGCCGGACGAACTTCTCACTCAATTTGAACCGATCAAAAAATTCTTTGAATTGATCGACCTGGAAGATATCAGCGTGGCCGGTTATGAAGCGGATGATGTGCTGGCAACTCTGGCTGAGAAATACAAGAACGAATACGATGTGATCATCGTGAGCGGCGATAAGGATTTTGCTCAATTGGTGGATGGGAACGTGCTGCTCTACGATCCTGCCAAAGAGAAAATCATGGATGTGGAAGCGGTGGTTGATAAATACGGTTTGAAACCGGAGCAGTTCATCGATTATCTGGCAATCTGCGGCGACAGCGCCGACAACATTCCGGGTGTGAAAGGTCTGGGTCCCAAAGGCGCTGAAAAATTGCTTTCCGAGTTTGGAACTCTGGAAGGAATTTATGAAAACATCGATAAAATTATTGCCAAGGGAACAAAAGATAAACTGCTCGAAAACAGGGAAGCAGCCTTCCTTTCCCAGAAATTAGCGGCGATCATTCGCGATGTGCCGCTAAATATTGAATATGACCGATCTTTCTTTTTTGATAAAACAAAACTGGTGAATGCCCTGGACTTTCTGAAAGAGTGGGAATTGAATTCCATCGCCAAAAGAATTCAAACTTACGGCGATCCGGCCATCCAAAACAAGATTGCTGAAAAACAGCCGGAATTCAAAACTGAATTCGACTTCGGCGAAGAACCAAAAGCGGAATTTGATAGCGTTTCAGAAATAAAGAGAGTGCAGTTTGAAAGCATTCTGGTCGATAAGCTCGAAGCTTTCCAAATGATGCTGCAGGAAATTGCCACGGCTGATGTTGTAGCATTGGATACCGAAACTACCGACCTTGATCCGCTGTTGGCAAAACTGGTGGGAATTTCAATCTGCATTAAACCGGAAAAAGCTTATTACATCTCTATTGCTCATCAAATGGCGGATAATGTACCTGTCGATATTGTCTTGCCGGAATTGAAAAAAACTCTGAAAGGAAAACTCCTAATTGCCCACAACATCAAATATGATTACCTGGTTTTGCAGCGTGCCGGCTGGAAAATTGAAAACAAAATCTTCGATACGATGATTGCTGATTACCTGTTGCGACCGACTTCCCGACATTCTCTGGATGCCTGCAGCAAAGAAGAATTCGGGCATGAAATGATTCCGATTAAAGACTTGATCGGAGTGGGACAAAAGCAGGTTACTTTCGACCTGGTTCCTACACAGCAGGCTGCCGAATATGCAGCAGAAGATGCGAATATTACATTTAGATTGCATAAAATTTACGAAGACAAACTGATCAAAGCCGATCTGTATAACCTCTTCAACAAAATCGAGATGCCGCTATTTTATTCTCTGGCAAAAATGGAACAGAACGGCGTGAAGATTGATGTTGAAATACTACATGAAATGTCCAAAATAAATCAGAAACGTCTGGGAGAACTGACCAGAGAAATCTATGAAATTGCCGGTTCACAATTCAATCTAAATTCCACTCAGCAATTGGGAAAAGTGCTGTTTGAGGACTTGGGCATTCCACCCGTGAAGAAAACTAAAACCGGAAATTCTACCGACGTAACTGTGTTGGAATTTCTGGCGAAAAAACATGAAATTGCAAGGCTTTTAATGGAATATCGTACTATTTCAAAACTGGAATCAACCTATGTGACAGCGCTTCCCAAGCTGGTAAATCCTGAAACAGGTCGCGTTCATTCATCTTTCAATCAAACCGTCGCTTCCACGGGACGTCTTTCCAGCACCAATCCCAACATGCAGAATATTCCGGTGCGCACGGAATTGGGAAAAGAAATCCGGTATGCTTTTGTGGCGGAAGGTGAAGATAAAATCATGTTGGCTGCTGATTATTCTCAGATCGAATTGCGCATTCTGGCGATGCTTTCCAAAGATGAAAAAATGATCAATGCCTTCCAAAATAAACAGGATATTCACAGTGAAACAGCCGGCATCATCTTCGAAGTTCCCAAAGATGAAATCACTACCGATCAGCGGCGTTATGCCAAGATTATCAACTTTGGTTTGATGTACGGCATGGGAGCGTTCCGCGTTTCCAATGAATTGAATATTTCCCGCCAGGAAGCGCAGCAATTCATCGATAATTATTTCAGTAAATTTCCCACCATCCGGAATTATATCCGGGAAAGTATCGAGTCTGCCAAAAGGAAAGGTTATGCGGAAACGATCTTCGGACGGAAATTGTATCTGCCGGAATTGAACAGCTCCAATAAAATGAGAATGAGTGAAGCATCGAGAGTTGCAACTAATATGCCGATCCAGGGCAGCGCTGCCGATATCATCAAGATCGCCATGATCAATCTGCACGAAAAGATCAAAGATGACATAGATATCAAGATGATCATGCAGGTGCATGATGAGCTGGTTTTCGAAGTGAAAAAGGATAAATTGGAAGAAGCGAAAAAGCTGATCAGAACTGAAATGACAAATGCACTTCCCCGAGAATATGCCGAGGTCGTTCCCTTAGAAGTAGATATTGGGATTGGAGATAACTGGTTTGAAGCGCATTGATATATGACATGCGGATAGTGCTTCGGCTTGTTTCACAAACGAAGCTGATACTCTCTTGCATAACTTATGGTTTCATCTTCCGCAATAGTTGGTTGGATTTTTTTTGCCACCGAAATTTCACCGAGTAGCTCCGAGATCCTTTGCTATCGGTTAACAAATTCGTTGTGCAGATGATAAACATTTAGTATTAGTGTTCTCGGTGTATATAAAAAACATAATTCCCGTAATACCGGTAAAACCAATTTGTTATCAAATAGTTATCTGAGTAATAAGCCAATATTTACCGCAAAAGCAGTAAAAACTTGACATGTTTCGTGAGATATAAATACATTGACTCATCTTTACCGTAGAAGCGGTAAATTTGGAGGAAGTTGTGGATTTAATGAATATTGGGAAGATTATTCAATTTCATCGCAAACAGGCTGGATTGTCCCAAAAAGAACTAGCAGATTTAGCTGGTATTGGCAAAACAGCCGTCTTCGATTTGGAAAAAGGAAAGAGTAATTTTCGCATTGAAACCTTATTAAAAATATGTTCAATACTAAATATAGAACTTGATTTTCAGAGTCCGATTATTAAGCATTGGAGCAAGAATGAATCGTAAGGCATTGATCAGTGTACACAAAACACCGGCAGCCGAGTTCTGTGAGCTGGATGCTGGATTTGAACTAAGATACTTAGCAGATTATTCGAAAGAACCTGTTTCCTTGGTTCTTCCGATCAGGGAACTAAAGTATGATTTCGCGAAATTCCCTTCCTTTTTGGATGGATTATTGCCGGAAGGAATTATGCTGGAATTGCTGCTGAAAAAAAATAAACTGGATGCCGAAGACTATTTCAGTCAGATTTTAGCAGTTGGAAATGATCTTGTCGGTGCGCTTACAATTGTGGAAATAACAGAATGAGATGCCCGATCACTTACGAGAAAATACCTTCCGGAGGTTATTCTTTTGCGGGACTTCGCTCTCTTTCGCCACAGTTAGATGCTCTTCAAGAAATTTCGCTTTCTCTATCCGAATTACACCAGGAATATCTGAAAAGAGCTGGAAAGATGTCAATTCAGGGAGTGCAGCCAAAATTAAGTTTGAAGTTGAATCTCAAAGAAAGAAGATTTGAAATCGTTGATATGAAAGGAAAATTCATTTTAAAACCACCGAACGAATTGTACCCGGAACTTCCGCAAAATGAAGATCTCTCGATGAAAATGGCCAAAATCTGCGGAATTGAAACACCCTGGCATGGCCTGATTTATTCAAGAGATAATGTTTTGAATTACGTCATTCGTCGCTTTGATCGAGTCGGGCATAACAACAAACTTGCCTTGGAAGACTTCGCTCAGCTTTCCCAGGCAACCCGGAATACGAAATATAATTCCAGCATGGAAAAAATTATTGGGATAATTGATGAATTTTGCACATTCCCGATTCTGGAAAAAATAAAATTATTCAGAAGAATATTATTCAATTTTTTGATCGGTAATGAAGATATGCATTTGAAGAATTTTTCACTTATCACTAGGAAAAGGAAAATTGAATTGAGTCCGGCTTATGACCTTTTAAACACAACGATTGCTATGCAAAATTCTATCGAAGAAATAGCCCTGCCCATCGGTGGGAAAAAGAATAAGATCGATCGACATGATTTGGTAGATTATCTGGGAAAAGAGCGCATGGGAATTCCTGAAAAAAGGTTGCAGGAAGAGGTCGAGAAAATGCATTCCTGCTTTATAAAATGGGAAAATATTATCGAAATCAGCTTTCTTTCAGATATTATGAAAGAAAAATATTTTGATCTGCTTCAAACCAGAAAAAATCGAATTTATGGATAACTGGTTTGAAGCACATTAAGATTAATTGACGGATTTTCCAGTGAAAAAGGGATTGATTTCAAAAATTAGAATTATTGTAAAAGGAGTTTATCATGGATTTTAATCCAAGGCTTGAAACTAAAAGATTAGTTTTAAGGAAAATTACGAAAGAAGATAAGAATGACTTATTTGAATTGTTGACTAATTCCAAAATTGATAGAAGAATGGTCTGGAATCATTTGACTGATATGGATGAAATAACTCAATATATCGATGAAGTTGTCGCTTCGTATGAGAAAAAAGAACCAAGTTGCTTCGGGATTGAATTAATCGAAAGCGGGAAGTTGATTGGGATTATAAAATTTCTTAATTATAAAGAAGAATTTCATGGTTTGGAAGTTCATTATATGCTACTGCCGGCCCATCACAATAAAGGTATTATGACAGAAGCGCTTATCAAAGTAATTGCTTTTGTCTTCAAGAAAACCAGTATAAACAGGATTGAGGCATTTTGTTTGAAAAGTAACCATGCTGCCGGAAAAGTGTTGGAAAAAGCTGGCATGCATTTGGAAGGGATCATGAGAGAAAAGATTTATATAAATGGCAACTATGTTGACTTAAAGATGTTTTCCATAATTAAAAGTGATATCCAGTACATTTAGAAGATAGAGATTTTATGAAATTGAAAAAGAAATTTATAGATTTAGCAGTGAAACAAACTGAAACATTATGCCGCATTCCCAGCCCCAGTGGTTTCACGATCAAGGCAACCGAATATCTGATGACAGAACTGAAAGGAATGGGTTTCGATCCACAATATTCCCGCAAGAAATCTGTAATTGTTGATCTGGGTGGAGAAGGAGAAGCAGTTGTTCTGGCTGCTCATGTGGACACTTTGGGTGCGATGGTTCGTGCTATCAAAAGCAATGGCAGGCTGCGTTTCACCAAGATCGGCGGCTATCCTGGAAATAACGTAGAAGCGGAAAACTGCATCATCCACACTCGTGACGGCAGAGAATTCACCGGCACGATCCAGATGAATGAACCTGCTGCTCATGTGAATGCTGAACTTGATAAAGATAAACGCGATGACAAAACGCTGGAAGTGGTGATCGATGAGAAAGTGAGTAATATTGAAGAAGTGAAAAAACTGGGAATTTCCACCGGGGATTTCATTTCGCTCGATCCGCGGACGATCATTACAAAATCCGGATTCATCAAGAGCAGGCATCTGGACGATAAAGCCAGTGCCGGAGCGTTGTTGACTTTTGCGCAGATGGTTGCAGACAAAGAGATCGAATTTAGCCGCAGGGTTTATCTGCTATTCACCACTTACGAAGAAGTTGGACACGGAGGTTCTTCCGGCATTCCAGCCGATGCTGTGGAAATGATCTCGGTGGATATGGGTGCTGTGGGCGATGACCTGGAAACTGATGAACACACGGTTTCCATCTGCGCCAAAGATTCCGGCGGCCCCTACGATTATGATGTGACGACCAAACTGATCCAACTGGCAAAAGAAAATAAACTGCAATATGCCGTGGATATTTATCCGTTTTACGGTTCGGATGTGGAAGCGACTTTACGCGCCGGGTATGACATCAAACATGCCCTGATCGGACCAGGTGTTTCCGCTTCGCACGGATATGAAAGAACTCATCGGGAAGGTTTGGAAAATACGCTGAAATTATTGGCTTTGTATTTGAAAAAATAAGATGTTAGCAACGAACTAAAGCGAACAAAACCGAACAATAAAAACTTCCGAACGGTTGAGAGTAGCGAGAACCTTCGAAACGGTTGAATCTTGATTTCAGATTTACGATTAACGATTTGAGATTTGAGTGTGTTTCCAGTCCCGGTGGGACGGCATATTGGTAGCCGTGGGTGAAACCCACGGGAAAGAAACAACCAATCATTAAGCCCCATCGGGGCGGTACATGTTCATATTTTTCGATCTGCAAAACAGGGTTTTATCACATTCTGCATTCCCAAAGAGGGCTTTGGGAACGAGAACAAACCTTCCGAACGGTTGAGAGTAGCGAGAACCTTCGGAACGGTTGGATAATGATTTCAGATTTACGATTAACGATTTGAGATTTTAATATGTTTCCAGTCCCGGAGGGACGAGATATTTATAGCCGTGGGTGAAACCCACGGGAAAGAAACAACCAATCATTAAGCCCCATCGGGGCGGCATATGTTCATGTTCTTCGATCTGCAAAACAGGGTTTTGCTACATTCTGCATTCCCAATCAGGGGATTGGGAACGAGATTAAGAAGAGTGGTTTGGGAACGAGATTAAGAAGAGGGGTTTGGGAACGATATCATGAAATGAATATATTTTTCTATTTCTAATCAGTGTGCTTCAAATAATAGGCAATGATGTTTAAAACATTCACTTCTCCGATCACATGTTTTTGCTTGTCCACCACCGGCATTTCGTTGGTCCTTTCCCGCATCATAATGGACACCATTTCCGAAATTAAAGAGTCTTCATACACAAAAACCGGCCTTGGATTCATGATCTCACCTGCTTTCTGAGCAGTAGTGTATTCCAGGAAAGAACCGATCTTAAATGTCTCCTTGTCCTGCATTAAGCTGAATGTGGGGAACAAATATTGAACAACATTGTTCATGCGGATTGATCCGATCAGAACTTTGTTTTCATCTACAATATAAGCATGTCGCGAACGAGTATCAACGATAATCTTTTCAAGGGTGTCTCGAATACTTGTGTCAGACGTTACTAATGCCGGATTGGCATCGATCAGACCACTGATATCTTTTACTTTGGCATTAGCCAGAAATTCTTCATTCATTTTTTTCTCCTATGGAAATTTCACCGGCTTTTTTCAAAGCGATTTTAGTTAAAATCGGGCCGATGATCTCAAAGAATATACACGTAGCAGTGATAGTTGTGATCACGATGGAGCCGATCTCATCACCGCTGGTTTTACCGCTCACGGTATCTATAACCATACCCATTCCCTTGATCTCCTGTTTCAGCATCAGGCTCAAACCAATTGCCACTCCCGCCTGCGACAGAATTCCCAAGCCGAGATAGTTTTTTATATTCTTCTCTGCTCCGCCCCAGATAGCTCCTAAACGGGAACCGCCGATCAGTCCAAAAGAACGGCTGAAAATATAAACAACTCCCAGTACGCCCAGGGCAGGAAGCGCATTTACGTGCAGGTTTGCTCCAGCCAAAGTAAAGAATAGAATGAACAATAAAGGCAGAAGCAAAGGCAGTCTTTCCTGAATTGCGATGAGTAAACTGCGTGATTGGGTATTCACGATCACCATGCCGATGATCATATTAGTGAGAATGAGCGATAGATGCAGGCTCTGACAAAAACCGCAGGTTATCAGCACAAATCCGATTGTGAGAATGAGGATGTCATTGGAATTTTTCAGTTTTCTTCCCAGGATAGCATACAGTGTCGATATCACACCAGCCACGACCAGACTGATCAGAATTTCTTTGAGCGGATAGAAAATGGTCAGCAGTAATCCTGCTGATTCAGCTCCGGTCTGATGCAGAAGAATATCCTGAACCACCGCCAATGAAAAGCCGAATATGATGATACCGAGACCGTCGTCAAAACCAACTACAGCATAAAGCGCTTTGGTCAAATTACCTCGTGCTTTGAATTCCTGGATCACAGCCACAGTTCCGGCGGGAGCGCTGGCAGGAGCGATGGAAGCAAAAACCAGAGACATCACAAAATTGTGAGTAAGTAAGTAAAGGCCGATGAACACCAGGAAAAAAGCTCCAAAAGATTCAAAAATGATGATATAAACTATGCTTTTCCCCAATTTTTGTAAAGTTTTAAAATTGAGTTCCAAACCGATGCTGAGAGCTACGAATCCCAGGGCAATATCGGGAATGAATCCCAGCTTTTCCTGCAGATCATCCGAAAGAAGATCAAACCCGGATGGACCCAGAATCACACCTAAAACCATATACCCGATGATGGTGGGAAGCTTGAGATAACGCATGTTTCGGCCAAAATAAAAACCAATTATTGTGACCAGGCCAATAGTCAGCAAAATCGGAATATTATAATTATGGATCAAGTTATGTAAATGTTCCATAGCAAACCTAAATATTCAGTGATCCATTCAAATAATAAATATCCTGCACAAAATACAGCAAACCGGGATGGTCTTTAGATTTTTTAATAATCTGATTCAGTTTTTTGGCTGTATCATTCACATTCGATTTGCGGACGATCGCTGTGATCACCCGATTCTGCTGCGGTTGATTTTCATGCCAGAACATGGAAAAAAGCGGCATTTTATAGAGATATTTACTGGCGTTTTCGGCTTCCGTGATATAGAAATTACAATCCTCGATACCGGTGAAAATATCGAGAATTTCTTCAAAATCCTGTTCGTATTTTTCGTCATCTTGTACCACTACTTGAAAGAGCTGGTAAACATTTTGTTTTTCCAATTCTTCTTTATCCAAAGTGTGTCGCAGGAATGTTTCCCGGATTGCCAAAGGAGAAGTAGCCAGCAGTAGTTTGTTGATATTATCCTGGTTGCGGAGATAGTTGGAAATCGTACTGAGAATGCGAAGATGCTGGGTTTTTTGAGAAGCAGGAGCGATAATAAAAACGAATATTTTCGCTGGTTTTTTATCAAGAGAATCAAAATCAACTCCGTCTGTCACAATCAGGATTCCCAACACAAAATCAGAAATGCCTTCCACCGCACAATGCGGAATAGCGATTTGATTGCTGAATCCGGTGGAACCAAGTTCTTCCCGGGTTTGCAGGGATTTATAGATTTGCTCTTCGCTATATTTTTGCAGGATCGGATTTTTAATCGCCAAGGCAGCGATAATTTTTAGAACCGATTTCTTGTCCGGCACAGATTGTTTGATATCTATGCAATTTTCCAACAGCATTTTTTCCAGCGTCATCACATCCTCCTCTCACAAAACTATCGAAGCAATTTTTGTAGCTTGTTTGTTGTCAATAAGAGTTTAGGGAAACGCAGAATTTTTAGCCACAAAGACGCAAGGATACGAAATGGAATATTGGTTTCAGTCCCTGCGGAACGCAATATTTATAGCAGTGGGTGTGAAACCCACGGAAAAGAACCAACAACAATCGAGCCCCATTGAGGCGGTATGTATTGATAATTACATTCCCAAGACAAACTTGGGAATGAGGTGAATTGGGAAATCATAAACTTTTCAATTGACTTCAAAAACCCAATTATTAACTTACTTTTCAGGTGAAATATTGGGAGCTTAAAAATGAATAAAATAGTCGTTCTCGGAGCAGGCATGGTGGGAAGCGCCATGGCACTCGATCTGGCAAAAAAGCACCAGGTTCTGGCTGTGGATGTGAATGCGGAAAATTTGGAAAAGCTGAAAAAAATTCCAAACATCCAAACAACAGTCGCGGATCTTTCCAAAGCTGAAAATATTAAAAAACTGGTGGCAAATTGCGAGCTGGTTGTTGGCTCAGTTCCGGGTTTTATGGGATTTCAAACCACAAAAACCGTGATCGAAACCGGCAAGAACATCGTGGATATTTCCTTCTTTCCGGAGGATTGTTTTGAATTGGACACACTTGCCAAAGAGAAAGGTGTGATCGCCATCGTGGATTGCGGTGTGGCACCCGGCATGGGAAATGTGATTCTTGGTCATCATAATGCCACGATGCAGGTGGAAAGTTATGAATGTTACGTGGGCGGACTGCCTTTCAAGCGAACCTGGCCGTTCCAATACAAAGCACCTTTTTCACCCATCGATGTGATCGAAGAATACATCCGTCCGGCGCGCTATATAAAAAATGGAAAATTGGTAACTTTGCCTGCACTTTCCGAACCGGAGTTTTTGGAATTCGAAGAAATCGGAACGCTGGAAGCCTTCAATACCGATGGCTTGCGTTCGCTTCTGTACACAATGAAAATTCCCAACATGATCGAAAAAACGATGCGTTATCCTGGCCATATCGATTACATGAAAATGCTGAGAGAAAGCGGTTTCTTCCAAACTGAAGAGATAGATATGAACGGGATAAAAATCAAACCGATCGATCTGACAGCAAAGCTTTTATTCAAACAATGGAAGCTGGAAAAGGATGAACCGGAATTCACCGTGATGAAAATATTAGTTGCCGGAAAAGAGAAAGGAAAACCAGTTTGCTACCATTATGATCTTTTTGATAGATATGATGATAAGACCGGGATTTCTTCCATGGCTCGCACGACGGGATATTCGGCAACTGCTGCGGTTGAGTTGGTTTTGAATGGTGATTTTCAGAGTATCGGCATCAATCCGCCGGAATACATCGGAGCGGAAAAAGGTTGTTTAGAAAAGATGCTGAAATATCAGGAAGAAAGAGGTGTGAAGTATCAAGTTAGCAAGACTTGACTCGTTAGCGAAGCACGAGTCGAGAATTGCGGAAAAGATAATTTAGGAGGCCATTGTTCTCGCCCCAAGCTTTGCATCGGGGCAAGTCCAATGAATAAAGGAAAAAAATGAAGCCACAAATTTTTGCATTGTTCACTGCCATCGCCTGGGGGTGTGGGTGGATATTTTGAAAAAAAAGGACTGCATCTGGGCAAGCTTTCTCCCCAGATGGGAATTACGATCAGAACGTTCATTGCTCTCATCGTTTTATCGATTGCCAGTTATCCGCATTGGAAAACCGTAGCTCACGCCGGAACCAAAGCGCTCACCTACATGATCATTGGTGGGGGAGTTGTCGCCGGTTCGGTGGGAATGCTGTGTTTCTATATGGCGATCAAAGGTGCACCGCTGAGCAAAGTGATGCCGATCGCTTTCACATCGCCACTGTTTGGCGCGCTGATGGGAATCCTGCTGGGCGGGGAAACTGTAACTATTAAAAACATCATCGGTATGCTGATGACCGTGGGTGGAATAATTATTTTGACGATAGGGTAGCGAATGTGGTTCCTGTTCTTACCTCAAGCCTGCACATTGCCGCGGATGGCGTTCCCAATGAGAGCACTGGGAATGAGAAGAAAAAATAAAGAAGAAACGATGATTTCCACGATCTGCGAATTTTTTCCCCAATCTCTGCAATATTATTTGACTATTTGATTGATGATTTCAAATTAACTCTTATGCAATGGATAAGTGTAGTTGTAATGATTCTGATTGTAGTAGAAATTAGCTATAAAAGGAAAAAAGTGCGATGAAAAAATTAGTAATGCTCGTATTGTGCCTTGGTTTGATCGTTTCCTTCATTCCCGCTCAACAACAGGAAACCGAAATATTTGCTAACCAGGTATTTGATAATTTGAAAGATGAGTATAAGCTTGCCGGTTACTTTCTCACCCATTTGCAGAAGAAGTATTACAAGAAGTTGAGTGATAATGATAAGTGGAGATATTTGCAGACTTTTTGGAAGGCAAACGACCTTGATCCGACCACGGAAGCTAACGAATTTTTGGATCAGATCAGGATCCGCATCAAATATTGTAATCAACATTTCACTCATTTCAATGATGGCTGGACAACGGACAGGGGCAGGATTTATATCCGCAACGGCGAACCCTATGAAGTGATTTCTCAGCTCACCGGCGTCAACGCCAAATATCCGCAGAAAGATTATGAGATTTGGAAATACCGGATTTCATCTTATCGAACTTACATCTTTTTTGATCAGCAGCAGCACGGAGATCACCGCCTGATCTACAGCGAGAATGATCCTGATGAAGGTTCCTGGTCGGACTGGAAAAGTTACCTGGGTACGGATTTTGATGTTGGGTTATTGTACTAATTAACTTAAAAAAATGTATAGGAGAGAGAGATGAAGAATTGTTTAGTTTTTGGTTTAATGGTTTTTTGTTTAGGCTGGTTGTTCAGTCAGGAAATTCAACTGCTGCCCTGTGATGATATGTACACAGACTGCAGCACGGCAGCGCATCTGGACGGCGACTTGTTTTTGAATTGTGAAGCGCCTGCAGAAGAAGAACAGATCATGCTGAAATTTGATTTTTCCGGTGTTCAAGGAATTCAATTCGAAGCTGCCACTCTGAATCTGCATCGCTATTTTTCCTGCGGAGGTGGCGGTGGCACGACAACTGCGATTTTATATCTGGTCGATGAGAATTGGACTGAAGAAACCTGGGATCCGCATACTTTTATTCAATACGATTCCACCAATGCGATTGCCTACGCTTTTTCGGGTCCGGTAGGAACTCAGAACACCTGGTTTGAAGTGGATATTTTTGACTTTGTGGATATCTGGCTTAATGCCAACCAACCGAATTTTGGTATGGTAATTATTGCTGATACAGGTCAGAGACACAGTAAATTCGATTCCAAAGAAGCTGCTAATGCAGATTTTCATCCCTATTTGAACATGACTCTGGCCACAGGAACGGACGATATTCTGCAGAATCCGATCAAATCTCTTGCGAATTTTCCCAATCCTTTCAATCCTTCGACAACGATCGAATTTAACGTCGAACAAAACCAACAAAACGAACTAATTGAATTGGCGATATATAATTTGAAAGGTCAGAAAATCAAAACATTCCCTGTCATCCTGAGCGGAGTCGAAGGACAAACTTCCGTAATTTGGGATGGAACAGACCAAATCGGGAAACCTGTTGCTTCAGGAATCTACTTATATAAAATAAAATCAGGAGATTTTGAAAAAACCAAGAAAATGATCCTGATGAAATAGTGACATATGTCCCCTCGGGTAAGATTATATAATAAATAAAGCCCAGAGGAGGCATAATGAGAGAACGCGAAAATCAGTTAAGCAGGCTTGAATTAAAAAGCTTTGAGGGAGAGT
>JAUSOT010000078.1 GCA_030656075.1 Candidatus Cloacimonadales bacterium | reverse complement strand
GGGACGAAGTCGGTTTACCCCGTGAAATTCAGCTTGCTGAATATTTCATTGGGGATGAGGCGGATGAGGCCAATTTCAAAAGTAATAAGGTGTTAGCGAAAATTACCTGTTAGGAGGTAATCAAGATGTTTATAAGAATTTTAACTTATTTTATTACAATAAGTTATGGATTATGAAAAAGGCTTTATTGATTTCAAGAAAGGAGAAATTTTATGAAGAAGATGTTATTTTTTATTTTGTTTTCTCTGTTTGTTGTTGCTGTTTATGGTCAGTTTCACTACACTCCGCCACCGATGCCGATGCACGATCAGTTTATGATGACCCCAACATATAGCAATCCTGTTTACAGATGTAAAATTTATTTATCGAATGGGGAAATTGTGGAAGGTGAATCTTCAGTTTTCAAAGATGTTGACGGTGGATTTTATTTGAAAATTAAAAAACAAAAATACGAGCCATTTGACACGGATTCTGTTTTTGTAAATCAGTGCCATGGAATGCCAAAGGGTGATCACTGGCTGTTTGAAACTGTTTCAGGAAAATTGTCCGTTTATAATAAGTATCCCACGAATGTGCTAAATAGTAATTCTTATATCACAAAAAGAAAAGGCCAATATACGCCGTATGACAAATCTAAATTTATTTTAGAAATTGAAGACAACTCTGAGGCTTTAGCAATGTATCAAAAAATCAACAAAACTCAAACAACCGCACAGATTTTAACGTGGGGAGGAGTCGGAGTGGTTATTATCAGTTTTTTAACTCTGCCTCCGGGTGGCACCGACAAAGATTTTTCTGAATTACCTCAATCCAAATTAATAATTGGTGGAGCTGTCCTATCTCTTGTCGGATATATCGTTGGAAGATCTTCTGAATATGATTATTTTGATGTGATAGAAAAGTACAATGAATAACACTCTGCAGATCATTTTATATTCCAGCCTGGCAGGTTTTCCGATCATCATCGGAGGTTTGATCTCCAGCGTTTTTCAGACACGAAAATCTGATTTGAAAGCTGAGATCAATCACTGGATCGTTGCCTTTGGCGGTGGTGCGCTGCTTTCTGCCATTGCTTTCGCTTTGATTCCCAAAGCAATTGTGGATTTATCCTATGTAGAATTAACAGTCTTTTTCCTGAGCGGCACACTCGCATTCATGTTCGTCGATATTATCATTGCCAGGATCGGCGGCTCGCTGGCACAGGCGATTTCCATGATGATGGATTTTATCCCGGAAGCCCTTGCTTTAGGAGCGTCTTTTGCCCACAACCGCAATTTTGGTTTACTGCTGGCAATGTTCATCGGCATGCAAAATCTGCCGGAAGGATTCAATTCCTATCTTGAACTGCGAAAAAAAATGAAGAAAAGATCTACATTGCTGCTGATGTTGGGTCTTAGTTTTATCGGTATTTTTGCTGCATTATCCGGCGAATATTTTTTAAACAGTCATCCCAAAACAATCTCTTCCATCATGTCATTTGCCGGAGGTGGAATTTTGTATCTGGTTTTCCAGGATATTGCTCCTCTTTCCAAACGAAGAAAGGACTGGATTCCAGCTACCGGGGCAAGTATCGGATTTCTGATCGGAATGATCGGAGAGAAGTTATTGCGTTGATTTATTTTGATTTCATCGCTTCGAAGGTGAAGATTTAGCTATCGGAATGTTGAACGAACCCAAGTCAAATTTTTGGTTAACCCAACTCGGGGTCTTGATAAATGTAGTTTGTTTTCCTTGACGATATTTTCTACTTAAAGCGTTAAGTGGACAGATAAAAAAAATCGGTTGGTAATGAAATGAGTGAAAAAATTAAGCTGAATCGAAAAGAAAAATTAACTATTCTTTTGGAAGAGATCGAAGAACTGATCCAAAGTGTTTTAGCATGGGAAGAGAAATATAAGGAAAAGATCGAACAGGTTCATCCCGAGTACCTGGAAAGCGCCAGAAATTTAGTGCATTACTGGGCTCTCCGTTCAAAGAATCTGAACTCTCTGCAAAGAAGACTGGGTAATTTTGGACTTTCACGTTTAAGTGAAGCCGAAAGCCACATTATGGCCAGTTTGCAGACAACGCGCTCGATCCTGAAGAGTATGATGAACGAGAAATGTAAATTTCCCCGATCTCAACTTTCCTTCAAAAAAAGCCGTCGTTTGATTCGCCGAAATGCTAAAGATCTGCTTGGCTATCGTTCCAAAGGTAGGCGTACCAGAATTATGGTGACGCTGCCCGACAAGGCTGCCGAAGATTTTCAGCTGGTGCACGACATGATCCGGAACGGCATGAACTGTGCTCGCATAAACTGTGCTCACGAAACACCCGAAGAATGGCGGAAAATGATCGAAAATGTACATAAAGCTTCGGAACAACTCAGGAAAAACTGCAAAATTTCCATGGATCTGAGCGGTCCCAAAATCCGCACCGGAATGATCGCCGAAGATGCAAAAGTAGTGAAAATCCAATACGAGACAGATGCGTTCGGCAACGACATTAAACCGATAAAAGTATATTTTGGAGAAGGTAATAACAATTCGGAAATTCCTGAAATTCCTTTGGCTGATTTCAATCCATCTTTTCTAAAAGAAGGTGATATTCTGAATTTCACAGATTCCCGTTTCAAAGAAAGGGAGATCGAAGTTTGCCACATTTACAAGAATGGATTTCTGGGAAATTTGAATAAAATCACTTTTTTTGAGACCGGACTACCGCTCAAACTCGCTGAACAAAATTTGTTCAGCATTGGAGAACTGGAAGAAAAGAAGAAGCCGATCTTCCTGCAGGAAAATGATGTTCTGATCATCAAAAAAGACCAGAAAGAAGGCCACAGGAAGATCATCACCGAAACAGGGGAAATTGAACCGGCTTATATCACCTGCACTTCCAACGAAATTTTCTCGATGGTGAAAGCGGGTGAACCGATCCTGTTCGACGATGGAATTATCGAAGGAATTGTCCAGGACATCACACCCAATGAAATTCGCATTTTAATCACGGCGGTGCCCGATAAAGGCGGAAAACTGAGGCCGGACAAAGGAATCAATTTCCCGCAAAGCAAACTGCAATTACCCAGTTTATCAGATCAGGATAGAGAGATTTTGCCATTCGTGCTAAAAAACACCAATGTGATCAATCTGTCCTTCGTGAATCGTCCGGAAGATGTCGGTGAACTATTAAAAATTCTACAGGAAAACCAAATCGAACATGAATTGGGCTTGATCCTGAAGATCGAGACCAGCGCCGGATTTGAGAACCTTCCCGAGATACTTTTGGAAGCGATGAAAATCTATCCGATCGGCGTGATGATCGCCCGGGGTGATCTGGCTGTGGAAATTGGTTGGGAAAAGATCGGCAGAATCCAGGAAGAAATTCTTTCCGTCTGCAAAGCAGCGCATGTCACCAGCATTTGGGCGACTCAGGTTCTGGAAAATCTGGCAAAAAAAGGTATTCCTTCCCGCGCTGAAATCACTGATACGGTGATGGCGCAACGAGCGGACTGCATCATGCTGAATAAAGGCTCGTATATTTTGAAAGCGATCAAACTGCTGGATACGATTTTGAAGAATCTGGGGAAGGATTCAACAGCGCTGAGGCCGGTGGAAGAGTAGAATTTTACTCACCTCCAGTCTTCGCAAAAGGCTACGCCCTGGCAGGCTGCTGTCTCCTCTCTTGATCGCTGCGCTTCCAAAGAGGAGAACATGAGAAAAGCAAGAAGAAATTAGTCATTGGTGAATTGGTCATTTAAGTCTTTGCGAGGTTTCTTGCACTTGAGACTTTCGAAGCAATCTCTACTGTCTTTGAAATCCTGAAGTCCACTTCAAGCCATGAACTCCAGTCTTTCTAAAAAATCAATTTTCTTCTGCCAAATCTTTTAATACAATTTTCCGGCAGAATTCCAGTTTTCCCTGCTGATCTTTTTCCACAAAATCAATCGGCTGAACTTTTCCGGGCTGAATTTCAAAGTAATCGAGTCCTGCAGCTTGCAGCATAGTGTAAACAAACTGCGAGCAGTACATTGTATTTTCCCTGATTTTGAAAGGTAAAAACAATCCAAGAATGTTGTATGAACTGCCTGTTTCATTGATTTTTTTCACTTCATTCAAAATTATCTTTTTTTCCCGACGTGTAGCCTGTAATCTGTAAACAATCAAATTCGCATCTTCTTTCTGATGGAAGTACTCTACGATTTCCTGGTTCATTCCTGGCTCTGATATTCCGTTTCCGCCATTATAACTGACAATTGTTTTCAAATCCTCATCAAAAGCCAGCGAAGTATGCGCATATTCTTGTCCGGTGAAAGTACTTATCAGATTGGCAGCCGGGCTGCCCGTACTGGATAAGATGATGTAAACAAATCCATTATCCAAAGTATTTTCGACGGCTTGGAAAAAGTCCTCGTTTATTGAATTTCTATTCACGTAAACAAGGTTATTATGCCTGGGCAAATCCAGGGCTACTTTGCCGATATCCCTGCCGGTCGAGATCAAATTGACTTCGGCGCAACCGAATATAAAAAGCAAAGGTAATAAAAATAATTTTAGCATGAAGTAAAAAGTTAGGCCTGAGGCGGAATGTCAATTTTTTTCAAAATGAGTCTGTTCAGAACGCTCTCCGGGTTTCACTTTGAAATCTTAAAGTAACTGATCTGCGAAGATTAAAACCAAAGACTCACAAATTTCAATCTTTCCAGTCATGAGTCATTTCTGCCTTTGCGAGGATTCATGCAATTTAGGCTAACGAAGTAATAATATTTTTACGGAATAATAAAAAATGATCAATGCTTTTCAACATTCCGAAGATCCCGAAATGCTTCGGGAACATTCGGAAGTTTTTAGCTTTACAGAAATATCTAAATTTTGAATTTCAATTCAAAAAAAGTAGTGAGGTGATAAAATGAAATTGTTCAAATTCATTGTCATTATCCTTTCCATTTTCTTTGCAGTCAGTTACGGTATCCAATTCTTTCACACCGCTCTGAATTTCGATATTCAGCAGTCTTCCGAAAAATTCTTTTTGATCGGCTTGGCGGTGTTTCTGCCTTTCTGGTTTATCTGGCTGCGGCGAAGTCATTTCTATTCCACCTTCGAGCACGAATTCACCCACCTCATCGTCGGCTTGCTATTCTTCAAAAAACCGTCTCATTTCACCGCTACCGAAAGTGACGGCGGCGTAACCGGCATGTATGGAAATAATTTTGTTATCACACTGGCGCCGTATTTCCTGCCAACTTTCGTTTATCTGCTGTTGCCTTTATACTTGGTGATAGATGTAAAATTCTATCAATATTATTTCGCCGTGCTGGGCTTTCTTACCGCCTATCATTTGCTATCCACCTGGCAGGAATTCGGCTTTCATCAAACCGACATCACCAAAAGCGGCAAAGTTTTTTCCTGCATTTTTCTTACTTTTGCCAATATCTTCATTTACGGAATTCTGCTGGCTTTCGTCATTGGCAGATTCCAATTCTGCTGGACTTTCATCAAAGGCGGTTTCCTCGGTTCTATCGATTGGGTGATGTGGGTGGTGAACTTGGTGAAGGGGTTGATTGCGGGATAGAATTCTCGTTCCGATGCTCTGCGTCGGAATGCCGTCTTTCCGCTCCTGCGGATATGAAATTATATTATTACGCAGAGCATAGAAACCAGAATGTGTGATTTTTCTTTCTTGACACATTTCTGAAAACCTTAAATTTTGTGATCGTAATCTAAAATTTATATATAATATTTAGATCGTAATCTAAAATTTATATGTAACTTTGTGATTAGAGGAGGCGATTATGATTCAAAGGATTGTTTCAAAACTGATTGCAAATCATCTGTATAAAGGCAAAGCGATCATTCTGATCGGAGCCAGGCAAGTTGGCAAAACAACTCTGATCAATGAACTTCTAAAAAACATTCCTGAAAAAAAACTGATTATCAACGGAGATGAAGCAGATTCCTTTTTTTGGGCAATCGAACCAACCGTAGTCAAACTGCGCGCATTGATCGGTGATCATAAGATTGTTTTCATCGACGAGGCCCAGCGCATTCCCAATATTGGCATAATCATGAAACTGATTATAGATAATATTGCGGATGTACAGGTGATTGCTACGGGTTCTTCTGCCTTCGATCTATCGAATCGAACGAATGAACCGCTAACTGGAAGAAAATATGAATTCCAGCTTTTCCCTTTTAGTTTTCATGAACTGGTACAACATTCAAATCTTCCGGAAGAAATTAAAATGCTGAACCAGCGCTTAATCTTTGGAAATTATCCTGAAATCATTACCAAACCAGCCGAACAAACCAAGCTCCTCAGTTTGCTGGCTGGCAGCTATCTTTTCAAAGATTTATTAGCTTTAGATTTCATCAGAAAACCGGATTTGCTGGATAAGATCATAAGGGCACTGGCTTTTCAAATAGGTAATGAAGTAAATTACTTGGAACTTAGCCAACTGGTTGGTTACGATAAACAAACCGTAGAAAAGTATATCGATCTGCTGGAAAAAACTTATGTGATTTTCAAGTTACCGGCTTTCAGCAGAAATCTGAGAAATGAAATTAAGAAAGGGCGTAAAATTTATTTTTATGACAACGGCATTCGAAATGCAGTTATTGGAAATTTCTCTGATATTGAAACACGTACAGATAGAGGAGCCTTGTGGGAAAACTACCTGATCTCAGAAAGAAAAAAATTATTAAGCTATCAAGATAGATCTTCAAAAAGTTATTTCTGGAGAACCTTTCAACAAAGCGAAATCGATTATATTGAAGAAGAGAGCCAGCGAATTTCTGCTTATGAATTCAAGTGGAATTCGAAGGCAACATGGAAAATAGCGAAACCGTTTAAAGATAGCTACAATCCGCAAACGATCAAACTGATTCATCCGCAGAATTATTATGAATTTCTGGGAATTGAATAAACATAAGTGAGGTGATTTATGAACCGTTGTCCCTGGGGAACGTCCGACGAACTTTACATTCGTTATCACGATGAAGAATGGGGAGTGCCGGTTTATGATGATCAAAAGCAGTTTGAATTTCTGGTTTTGGAATCGGCGCAGGCTGGTTTGAGCTGGAACACGATCCTGAATAAACGCGAAAACTACCGGGCTGCCTACGATGGTTTCGATGTGCAGAAAGTAGCCAAATATGATGAACAGAAAATCGAAGAATTAATGCAGAATGCCGGGATCATCCGCAACCGACGCAAGATCGAAGCTTCGATAAATAATGCCAGACTTTTCATCGAAATCCAGCAGGAATTTGGTAAATTCAGCCACTATCTCTGGGCTTACATTGCCGGAAAACCGCTGGTGAATCATTGGACAGATGTTTCCCAGATTGCAGCCAGAACCGAACTTTCCGACCGCATTAGTGCAGATATGAAAAAACGCGGCTTCAAATTTTTGGGTTCGATCATTATCTATTCACATCTTCAGGCTACCGGTTTGATAAATGATCACATGAAATATTGTTTTCGCTGGAAAGAGTGTCAGTTGTAACTCGTTCACCTTGAACGAGTAAACCTTGAAAACGGCTTTGCCGGAGGAATTCTTTCAGTTAGCCTTTTCAATGGTTGACGGCAGACCTTGAAAGCGCTTCTTCCAAACTTTATTTCAGCAATAGCATTTTCCCGGTCGGAGAATTTTCGATATCCAATTTATAGAAATAAATTCCTGAGGAAACAGGTTGGTTGTTTTGATCGGTTCCATCCCACACGATTTGATGATTTGGTGATTTAGTGATTTGGAGATTTGGGAAAGTTTTTATTTTCTGTCCTCTTAAATTAAAGATTTCCAACTTTGCGTCTTCTGCGTCCTTTGCGGTTAAAGAAAACGAAATCGTGGTGGATGGATTGAATGGATTTGGATAATTACTCAACTTAGAATTCACAACTTCTAACTCATCATTCACTCCTGTTCCCTGCCACTCATAGGCGCCGATATCGATGCGGTTTCCATAGATCCTGTCATTTCCAGCCAGATCAAGTTCGGGAACTGAAGATGTGTTTGCTGAACCGGCATTGATGCAGGGAGAATCACTCTGCAATGCATAAGGAATATCGCCATTGATAATAAACAGCGGATCGAGCTGGATATTATAAAATGGATCGCAGGGATCACTGTTGTAATTGATGGTAACATTCACTCCGATATTGTTGGTAAATCCATGAAAATTTGCGTTTTGATTATTAAAGAAATTGCAATACTGTATGTCCGGACTTCCCTGAGACAGGTAAAAACCATAGTCACCGGAATTATTTGCCACAAGGCAATTGATCATAGTTGGGCTGCCATTGGAGCAGTACACACCGCCGCCTTTGTCCGTAGCAGCATTATTCACAATCGTCAGGTTATATAGGATAGGGGCGGATCCATCATTCAGATAGATTGCGCCGGCATCATCTCCGGAAGTGTTATTTTCCAGCAAGCCGTTAAAAACGACAATATTGGAAGCATAACAGGCAATCCCGCCTCCATCAATTGCTGAATTATTGCCGGTCACGGTCAAATTTTCAAAATAAGCCGGAGTAGTTTTACAATAAATTCCGCCGGCATTATCTTCCAGAGAAACATTATCTTCAACCGTTAGATTGATAATTTCAGCAGTTGAGTTTTCTATGTATATCCCTGCCCCTTCATTCGTAGCGGTATTAGAGTGAATATTCATATTGGAAATTAAAACATCCGAGTCCAGACAATAAATTCCCCCGCCTTTATAGCCGCTTATATTATTGTTAATTATACAGTTATCCATCACCAAACTGCTGTCGGCCAGAGCATACACACCTCCGCCTTTATTTTCTGATGTATTATAAGAAATTATTGAATTTGAAATATCCAAATTTGAGTTTTCAGAAAAAATTCCCCCTCCGGCAAATCCCGAATTACCCTGAATGATCAAATTTGAGAAAACTGGGTTGGCAGTAACCTGGTATATTCCTCCACCTTCATCGACAGCAGTATTGTTTGTAATACTCGTATTGGAAATGGCCGGATCGGATGCCTCACAGTAGATTCCACCGCCTTGAGAATTGCTGGCATTCCCAGAAATAGTGGCTTGATCTAAAATAAAGTTACAATTTGCGGAAGCGTAAATTCCACCGCCGTTATCGGCAGCAATATTATTGGAAATTATCAGATCAGACATTTCCGGACTGGAATTCTCACAATAAATTCCGCCGGCTTGAGAGTTCGCTGAATTCCCGGAAATAGTGGCTTGATCCAAAATAAAATTAGAATTTCCAGAAGCGTAAATTGCTCCACCGCTGTTTGCCGCCTCATTCTGGGCGATCGTCATATTGAACATTTCCGGGCTGGAATTATCACAATAAATTCCACCGCCGTTATTTGCAGAAGTGTTGTTAGTTATCGAAATATTGTTCATATTTGGATGAGAGTTTTCTAAGTAAATACCGGCACCTTTTCCATTGGAAGAATTATAATTAAGGGTCAGATTTTCCATGATCGGATTCGAATCAAAGCAGTAAATTCCTCCACCGTCGCCATCTGACGAATTATTTTGAATGATCAGATTTTCCAGGCGTGGGCTGGCTCCGTTACATTCTATACCTCCGTTTCCACCGATAATCGTCATACCGATCAGGATTGAAAGGGAATCTTCCGCTGTATTAAAATGAACCGTAAAATCATTTGCATCATCAGCTTGAATCCAGGTCTGCGAAATGTAGGATGCGTCTTGAGTTGTAAGGAACAAGGAAGCGACGGTCAGGGCTTTACCGCTAAAATTGATATTCTCCGTATAGCCACCTGCTTGCGGATGAACCAGCACCGTATCGCCTTCGGAAGCTTCATTAATGCCGTCCTGAATATAAAAATAATCTGCAGGGATATTTATGATCGTGGAAAATAAGACAAGCGGGATAAATATTAAAAACAAAACAGCTACAGACTTCATCTATCGCCTCCTGATCGACGAATTTATTCAAATACAAAACCTTCTATCACAATCCGTTTCGAAGAATGATTTCCCTGATTTTTGTGTAAAGAAAAAACTCATCTGAATTAGAATTAAAAAAAACACCCGCCAAATTTAACCGGCAGGTATTGGAATCAATTTCAAGCAAAAAACTTTATTTCAGCAGGAGCATTTTTTTGACGGGAGAATGCTCGATATTCAATTTATAGAAATAGATGCCGGAAGAAACGGGTTGGATGTTGGTGTCGGTGCCGTTCCAAATAATTTGCTGATTTGGTGATTTAGTGATTTGAAGATTTGAGAAAGTTTTTATTTTCTGTCCTTTTAAATTATAGATTTCCAACTTTGCGCCTTCTGCGTCCTTGGCGGTTAAAGAAAACGAGATCGTGGTAGTTGGATTAAACGGATTCGGATAATTGGAAAGTTTGATGGCGGCTTGGGGAATTTCATCATGGGAAATCGGGACTCCGCTCAGGTTGCTCAATCCGGGAGTAGGCGTCATAAAAATGAAATCACCTGTTCCATTGGGATATCTTCCCATGCTGATGTCGGTAGTTTGGATGCCGAAACTGAATTCATCGATAATATTCAAAGAACCGTCACTGATAATAATGTTATCTCCATCTGCACTCAGTTTAAAGCTCGCGTGAAGTGGTCCTTGCGTTTCTTCGTCATCATCGATCCAGACGATCAGATAGCCGCCGGCACCGATCATCGTACCTGCCGGAAACTGCCATTTATCCAAGATCAAGGGATTATCCGAGAGATTATAACCGGAAAGATCGACCGCACTCGAACTGGCATTATACAACTCCAGCCAGTCATCAAATTCACCCCATTCATCCGGCATGATCGTATCATTGGAAGCCAGGAATTCATTGATCACCAGAGCTTGTATCGAAAAAATCAAGCCAAAAACAATAAGGAAAGAAATAAAGTTCTTCATTTATTTACCGCTGAAAATTTCATAATTCTATCTGAAGAAAATCCTGACAAATAACCGTTCTCCCGGCGTTATGTATTTTAATGCTTCTTGCTGATCAGCAAAATTGATTTCTATTTTGGTATAAGTATTCACAGTCTCAAAGGAATTTGAGAGAGATTTTACTCTTTCCATCACCGGAGAAACAGTGACCACTTTTCCCCAGATTTTTTTGCTGCAGCTGCAAAAGATCCTCACTTTCTGGCCGACTTTCACTCTCTGACTGCTTTTTGAATCGCCGTAAGCAATGATCCAGACGTTGCTGAGATCGGCAATTTCTACCAGAACATCACCTTTGTCGATACCTTCCCCAGGACGATAATTAATATCGGTGACAATACCGGTAATGGGAGAAAATATCTTCAGATTATTGATCTCTTCCTGTAATTCATTGATATCGAGAATGATGTCATTCAGATCAATAAAATATTTAGAAGAAAGCATGTTTGTATTCTGAGACAGGATTTTTTTTCTGGCATTCAAAGTATTGATGATGAGCTGGCTGGTTTGCATGGTTTCATAAGCGATCAATGAATCCCCTTTCAAATCAAAATAATCTTCATGAACTTTCCAGTAATCATCCGAGACTTTTTCAAAATCTGAATTATTTATCAATCCGTTACTATACAACTTTTTATTTGCCTCATATTGTTTTTTGGTGACGATATGTCTCTGTTCCATGAAATCAAGTTTATCAATTATCTTTTTAATTTCCAGACGGGCTTCTTCCAAATCTATTCTAGTATTTTGAATGTCTTCTTCTAGCTTCAGAAGTTCAATATTCAAATAATCTCCCCCCTGAGCGGAAGCGATCATTTCTTCATATTTGCGGACTTCTTTCTGCATCGTTTGCAATTGTAAGGGCAGTTTGGCATTTTCAATTTCAGCAATCGGATCATTTTTCTGCACTTTCTGCATGGAAGTGACGGAATATTCTTTCAGAACACCATTTACTTCGGCACTCATAAAGACCTTATCCGAACGAATAACAGCCGGCAGTTTTTGTGAACCGGATTCGATAATGTAAGAAATTATCATGGTGACTACAATTACAACCAGCGACATAATCATGATATTGCGGATTTTTAGTCTTTTCATTTTGCTTCCTCTCCAAAGCTATTAATGAGGAAAATTTCTCTATATAATTTCATTTCTGCCATTTTCATTTTCATTTCTGCTTCTGCAGCTTTGATTGTTTCTTTCTGCAATTTCAATTCAGGATTAGTTCCCAGCAGGGATGGTTCTGCCTGGAATTTAGTTTTTTGAAGGTTTAAATCACGCACATACAATTCATGCAAACGCGTTTTTCGTTTCAATTCCAACTTTGCTTCCTGATAAAAGTTAATTCTTTCCAGCTTGAATGACTGCCAGGCCAGTTGTAATTCCCGGCTGCGATAGTGCAATTCACGTTCAAATACTTTCAGCAGGGCATGTTTGCCACCTGTATTGGAAAAGATATTGAAGGGCAGAGAAAACTCGATTTCTCCTTCCGGAAATTCTTCGTCCTGATTGCGGGTCATCGTTTCAAAAAGTCCACTTTTCTCAATATCCCAGTCTTGTCTGTTTTCCCGCCAGTTGTAGGAAAGTTTCAGGTTCACTTCCGGCAGATAAACGTTATAATAATTCCATTTGATCTTATTGGAAATTCCCTGAACATCTTTCTTGATCATCTTTATTTTAGCATCGATTCCCTGAGAAAATAACAGAGTATCCGGCTGGTCATTTTGCTGAATGTAGAGCTGAAATTTGTTATAAAATTCATCGAGTATGTCGCCATATTTGCTGTTCATGAGAGAAGCGGTTTCCCGATAATCATACAGATCGTCTTCTCTATTGTCAATTTCCTCCAGCAGCATGATCATTGTTTCCGGTTCGATGACGTTTTCCAAATCCAATTCTTCTAAAATAATGTTCTGCTGATACAAAATCTCCAGTCTTTCCTGCAAAATTTCGATCATGCCGGCTGCTTCATACCACACAAGCATATCAGCAAAAATGTCGGATATACAGTTGTAGCGGGACAAGGCCAATTCCTGTTCGTAGCGCAGCAGATTCAAACGGGAATTGATGGCATTGGCAACATTATCAAAATCTTTGGGGAATAACTGCTTATCGAGTTCGAGGCGCCAGCGTTTATCTTTTTCTACTACGTCGGAATGCTCTAAAACAGTTTTTGTTTCGTTCCTGATAAAGTCATTATCATATTGCTTATAAATGAAGTTCACATCGAACCAACCGAGAGATTTATCAATCATGGTCAGAGCTTTTTCCTGCTCAAATTTGCTGAGAGCCTGCTGATAGTTGGAATTTTTTTCCAGAAGTTCTGTCATGTACGATTGAAAATCGGCTTGCTGGGCTGCCAGCAAGGAACATAACAGGAGAAACAGCAGGATCGCACTAATCTTCATCGTCGTCATTTTTCGGGGATAAGCCTTTTTCTCTGCTTAATAGTTTCATTTTCTTTTCGTGTGCCTTAATGTAGTAGATCACCGTGAGCACGAAGCACATGAAGACCGTTCCAATGATGGCAGCATAATATTGGCTGAGCCCACAAGACATACCAATGATGATGGCATAAAAAACTTTGATCGTATTGGAAGGATCTTTCACTCGCGTTCGAAAACGGATTAAACTAAGTGCTCCAGCCAATCCGAAGGCACGAACCAAATTGTCGGCTACTACGATCCAGATGAAAGCGCCGCCTATGGAAAGGAGCAGCAAAGTGTACTGTATATTTATCATCTCCTGTTTCATAACTTTGTCGGTTTTTTTTCGGACGTAGGTGAGCCGGTAAACATAGGCATAGATCAATCCTAAAATCATCGCCATCGAGAGATTGAAAACGATCTGGAGCGGAGACTGTGAAACTCCTCCGGCTGAGCTGTCTTTGATAACTTGAAATAATTCCTGCATTTTTTTACCTCAAATATTTGGTTCTAATCATCTGAATCCGAATCATTCTGCGATGTATCCGGGGTGAGCTCATCTTTCATTTTCAGAGCTTTTTTCAACAGATCAAAAGATTGAACAATTTTATCCGGAATTTCGGGTCGTAAAAACTGATTATCAACGTTAAAATTATATTTTCCCCGTTCCGGAAAATAGATGGAATTGATGCCGGTGGAAAATTTGGAAAATCTGCTTTGACGCAGCAGGGACAGCAGGTTCACCATTTTCTTGTGCCATTTGGGGGATTTCCCCATGATCTTGGATTCCAGAACTGTAGCATCCAGGGTTTCTTTTTTCTCTTTGCCCCAAAGCCCGGTATGATTGATGTTGTGATCGACCGTGATGCGCACCCGCTTTGATTTTTTTTGAAAAGAAATTCTTTCGTAAGAAGTCCGCAGAACGGGAACAAGTTGGTTGATGCGGATGAGATCGCGGATCATTTTATAGGTTTTCTGCGCTCCCACCAAGCCTTCATTGGCTTTTTTCACTTGCGGCAGAATGTCTTCTCCCTTCAGGAAAGCAGCAAAATTCTCGTCCGGCAGCAGGAAACGTTTTTTCGAGGAAATCGCTTTGTGTTTGATCTTCAGTTCTACCAGGTAGCCGGGCTTGAAAATGCCGTCGTGTCCATAGCGGCGCAGCCTGATCTTGAAGCGAAAGCTGCGCTGGTTGAGATATTCAAAATAGAACAGAAAATCACTTGTATCCAGGTAGGTCGTTTCGATATTGGTGAGAGGCGGTTCCTCCTGAAAGGAATAAAGTGGAATATGCTGTTCGATCTCTTTGATGATCTCATCGAAGGTATGTTCAAGAATGATATATTTTCGTTCTTTGCGTTTGAAGGTAAGATCGGTTCCGGTCATAAATCTCCTCAATGAAATTCACTTATTTCCTGTGAAACATGCAAATTATTTCAGCAGGACCAGCTTTTTTGCTGCTTGGAAATTACCATTATCGATCTGATAAAAATAAATTCCACTGGCAACAAAACACCCCTTTTCATCAACTCCGTCCCATATAATGGAATGGGTTTTGGCTGTCAATAAATCATTAATTAGAGTTATTACTTTTTGGCCTTTTAAGTTATAAATAGAAATCTCCGTAAATTTATTCTCGTCTGTAACAGAGAAATTAATCGTGGTGGTGGGATTGAAGGGATTGGGATAATTGTTCAAAATGGT
This sequence comes from Candidatus Cloacimonadales bacterium, assembly GCA_030656075.1. GTDB lineage: Bacteria > Cloacimonadota > Cloacimonadia > Cloacimonadales > TCS61 > B137-G9. Next base: position 10,702 of record JAUSOT010000078.1, on the reverse strand, counting down.
CTGTGGAGTTGGAATTTGATCTTCCTGCGTTGAAACTCCCGAGCTGTTTGGCTGTCCGGGAGTTCCATAACCAATCGATGCTTGCCAGCTTTCGGGAAGAGTGTTTTCAAAACTTGGATCGATCAATTCCAGCGTGTTGCCATTTCCGTCCGGCAGAACGGGCCAGCCGTTTTCATCATCATAATTTACAGAATCGATCAAAGTTCCTTCCGCATCGAAAAGCCGGATCAGCTCACCGCCGCCGCTGAGGCCAAAATTAAAATCACCGCTGAAATTTGTGACGTTTGGGAAAGCAGTACTGAAAAGAGCAGAATCTTTGCAAAGCACCAGGTATTCGCTTTCTGCGAGGATCGTATTATCGGGAATTACAAAAATATGTGTCTCATCTTCATCTTTGAATTGCCAGCCGGAAATATTTAGGTCAGCATCATCCGCGTTGTAAAGTTCCACCCAGTCTTCCGGATCGAAATTTTCGGAAGAATGATAGTTTATTTCATTGATCACAATGTTTCCGGTTTCGGTGATTACATCCAATTCATAAAACTCATGAGCTGCCCGGACCGGCAGAAAAGCTCCGAGATCGGCATTTTGAGCGTAAAAGTAATATTGAATATCATCATAACCTGCTATCAGAGAAATTCCATAAGTTCCATCTCCGGCTTCGCCGTCGTTGTGATTGCCATCATCGAACATTTCCAAATCTGTAAACCTGGAAACTCCGGCTTCTCTGAAATATAACCAGACGACATCAGCATCCACTGCGTCAACATTGAACCAGACAGTTGTGTTTGGTTCAATAGTTTGAGGTGTGTGTGTGGGTGACGTGATTTGAGGTATTTCTCCTTGAAACAGAGTATGATTTAAGAGCCAGTTATAACGCGTCTCCATCAATTCCGTGATGCCGACAACAGGGAAACTGCCCGGTCCGCCGCCGCCCACAGTTGTGTTGATGTTCTGCTGGAATTCATTATAAGAATAAAAAGTATTCGGATCTGCTAAATAGGCAGCTTCGATGATATTCTGGATCTCGTTGGCACGGGTTTCATACCAGCCTGTCTGGAATATTTCTTCGATTATCATTCGCATATGAGCGATATACATTTTCTGATATTTATCGATGCTTAAAACTTTCCCGATGATAGGATAATCGGCATTGTTGATATTCAAGAGCGGATTGAGAGTTTGCTTCTGATAAGTATTGAGCGGTTGTCCTCCCATCAGCATGGAAAAGACGCCGAAGTTCTCATTCAAATCCCAGAGAATGGGATTGAAGCGATCTGAGTTGTCTTTAAAAAGATAGAAATTATGTCCAAAGTTGATCGGCGCATCCAGGTTGATCATCAAGTTGTCAAAGGCCAGCATCCAGAGATGATTATCCACATTCAGGTATTCTTCCATGTTGGTGGGATTGTTGTTGAACACATCCAGAAATTCGATCAGGTCACTCCACCCAGAAGCTGATTCCAATTCGTAATAATCGTAATAATCAGTAGAATCCGGTCCGAAATAACCCCAGACGGTTACAGTAGTTGGAGCAGCACCTCCCGCCAGTTCTCCTTTGATACGAATATCTTCAGCAGCCGGAAAATGGCTGTTTTTAAAATATTTATCAACATCCTGCACGCTGGTATAAAGGCCGATCAAGGTTCCATTGATATAAACATTGGCATAATTGGCTACTCCGGCAGGCAGGTAATTCTGAGCAATCTCATAACTGAGAGTTTCCCGCACGAAAGAAGGATCTTTAAAACCGTTGGAAAGTTTCAGTGTACCGTAACCTTGATAAGTTTGATTATTGATAATATGATCGAGTTTAATGTTCAGTGGATTTTTTGTGTTTTGAGGAGAGTAAGAACTATTTCCTTTGTAGCGCACTCCCACACTGTCGAACTGAGCGCCGTTGATGATTGCAGTTCCCACAAGGCGTTCATCGTTTCCGGCAGCATAAAGGTTGTCCAGAATCTGATCCCAATTTGCTTGTTCAAAAGTAATTTCAATCGTATTGATCGTGTTGATGTCATAAAAATCCTGAGCCAATAATCCGCCTGCAAGTGTTGCAATAATAATCCGAAATCCAAGCCAAAATCTCATTTCTTCCTCCCAAAATCCTTTTTATAAAGGTTAATGACAATTGTCAAAATGAAATCCTGCGGAATAAGTATTTCTTCCAACTTATGAACGAGAAAGACTCGGATGGTTTTCAACCGTTGCGAAGATTTTCGCCATTCTCGACCGTTCGCAAGGTTTAAGTTAGAATGAAAGAAATACTGTCCGCGGGAGCGGAGAATTTATATTCCAACGCGGGAGCATTCGAACGAGAAAAAGAAACTTTCCCAAAGCTTATGGGAAAAAGAGATGAAAGAAACTTTGGTAAAGTAATGGAAATAAAACTCACTTATTCCGGGGAAAATAATTCTGACTGATAAAACTCTTTCACGATCTCATTGAAACCGTAGGCAAGTTCTGTTTCTGCTGCTTCCTGCCTGGTGAACCATTTCAGGCATTGTCCTTCTCTCAGATCGATTTCTTCAATGTTCAAATTGGCTTTCTGCCAAAAAGTATATTCAATACGATCGTCGAATTCTTTGCAGCAAAGAAACTGAAAATTTTTCAGATCGAGATCGATTTCTTCCTTCATTTCACGTACAATGCACTCTTCAGGAGTTTCATCCGGTTCCACATGTCCACCGGGAACATCCCACATATTGCGATAGGGCAGATCGGGTTTATCGTCTCGCAAAAATAAAAGAACCTGATTTTGCGGATTGACGAAAATGATGCTGCAACCGGAACGTTTCATCTAAATAAAAAGACCCTCTTAACAAGCTGGGTCTGGTAAAAACATGATCTAAATGAAATTATTTTGTAATGGTAACGGTTCTGGAATAAACAGTAACACAACTGGTGAACAAATTCATGATGATATCCATAGCGCTTTGCTCTGTTTTGATCTCATAATTAGCAGCTCCGCCGGCCATTTGGTTTGTGTCAACTTCATTTAAAGGCATAAAGTCCGAATAAGACATACCATTGACGAGCTTCCATAACGTCGTTACCCTGGGCGCCTTTGCCAATCTTGTGGATGTTGGCAGAACAACCAACCAGAGCAATAAATGCTACCAGTAAAACCATTTGTACGATTTTTTTCATTGTTTTTTCTCCTCTTATTTTAGTTTTTTTATTGTTCCAATTGATGACTCAATTGGATGCAATTCTTCTTGATAATATTTGGCGGGAACTAAATACTCTACCATGAAAGTCTTTTGATCGTTGTTCGCTGAAATCAGTTTAATTGAAATGAAATCATCTTTCACAAACGTGATCTGGTGAAAATCAAGGCCGTTATGAGAAAAGGATCCTTCCTTCAAATCCAAATCCTGATGAATCGATCTGAACTCAGCTAAATAGTTGTCCTGAACATCTTCCAGTAGAAGCTCACTTTCCAGGACCGAAAGAAAACAGGTGAAAGATTTTTCCATATTCATGAAAATAGTGATCAGTATCAAGTTAATTTGTGCTGAATCCTGGGAAGCAATAATATTATTTTTGATCGTCTCTAACATGTCTGGGCTGATTGATTCCCAATTCAATGGCGGCTGAAAGCTGATTCCCAACGCTGAACAAATATGTTTTTCTGCCAGCAGAGTCTGGTCAACTTTGAATGTGATATCATCTTTTTTTGCAACTGACTGTTGTTTGGTACAGCCCAAAACATTAATTATCAAAATTAATAAAACAACTTTCCACATTATTTATTCTCACATTTTTTTATTCTGCGCAAATAATTATTTTTTCTTTTTTAAAGGCAAGACATTTTATAAAAGCTCATTTTTTCAGCATTCCTTACTTCGGAATATTTCTCTTGCCGGTCATCTTTTCAATCACAACTTTCAGAAACATCGTTTTTGCCAGAACAGGCTCGGGAAGCGGATAATCCTGACCGCCGTAATGGCGATACATCACGTTAATTGCCTTCTGTCTTTCGGAAATATCGAAGACAAATTCTATTTTTCCGTAAGCGATTACACTTTTATAATACATCGTCCAATCATCTTGAGAAACGTTGTTGACCAGTTTATTGTCAACATTGAAAATCAGGCAGACATGGGGATTTTTGTTTAGAACATCTATCTTTTCACCTTCGGGAGCACAATGAAAATAGATCGTATTTTCGGCATAGCCAAAATTCAGGGGAACGACGTAGGGAAGATTTTCTTTGCTCATTCCCAGATAGCAAACTTGCGTTCGGGAAATGATTTCCAGCATCTGGTTTCTGTCCGTGATCTCTCGGTCTTTTCGTCTCATTTAATCACCCTCTATTTTTAGGCAGCAATCAACAATAATTATGTGAAAAGTGTCAAGATAGAAGAATTTCAGCAAATTATTTTTCGTTTTTCCGCAGGAGCGGAGAATTTGCATTCCAACGCCAGTCTTCGCATGAAGCTTCGCCACGGCAAGCCGGAGCATTGGAACGAGAAAATAAAAATATTAGACAAATTTTCGTTATTTTGTGTCTTATTAGTTGAGGAATGAAAAGGATGGATTTGAGGAAATGACTGATAGAGAATTGATCTGGGAGTATGCCAACGGCAATCTGGATACCTTCCATGTATTTTACGGAAGATACAAGGATGCACTTTACACTTTTCTGCATAACCGCTGCCGGGAAGAAGCCGGCGATCTGTTCCAAGAAACATTTGTCAGGTTTATCGATGCGGCTGCTCAGAGGGAAGTAACCAATCCCAAAGCATATTTGTTTCAGATAGCCCTGAACCTGATCCGCAATCTGGGACGAAAAGCAAAAGTGGTTTCACTCAGCGCTGAATTTGATCTTCCCGAACCGGAAAACGAGGAAGAACCTGTGAATGAAGCAGCTCTGAAAGAATCTTTAGTTGAACTGGCGCAAGAAAAGCCGCTGTTTTACGATGTGCTGCATCTGCATATTTTTGGGAAAATGACTTTTGAGGAGATCGGCAAATTAAAAGAAATGAGCAAAGATACGATCGCTTCGCGTTATCGCTATGCCATTCATTATTTACGGAATATTTTGCAGAATAACTTTTTAGAAACACGAGAGGTGGAAAATGTTTAAAGACCAGATTTATAAAAAAGGTCTGCATAAAGCTCCGGAAGAGCTGGAAATCGATGTCCTGCTTTACGCAGCCCAGAATATAGAAAAACAAGAGGAACCTGATCTCAGCAGCTACTTCAGCTGGCTGCCGCTGGCAGGATTTCTGTTCCTGCTGCAAGATATTTTCTCCGGTCATAAGGTCAGGATAAGACCGGAATTGCAAATTTAAGAAAAAAATAATTGGAGGAAAAGTGAAACCTAAACACAAAAAATTGATTCCGCTGTTCATTCTTCTGGGAATTGGAGCAGCATTTATGTTCGGCTGGATCGTCCAGTTACTCTGGAATGCTACGATCACACCAATTTTTGGAGTGAATGCTATCACCTACTGGCAGGCTGTGATGCTGTTTATTCTGTTCAAGATCCTGTTCAGTTCGCACTATAACGTTCACAAAGAACATCATAAGAAACTATGTCATCCCCAGCCGGAATTTATTCGCAAGCATTTTGAGGAAGATGCGGAAATAGAGAAAGAGTAAAAAACTTTTACATTTACACAATGAATTAAAGCCTTCTGAGTTGTATTCGGAAGGCTTTTGTTATATTTATCAATGGATAAAGTTATGTAAAAATATACATTATAAACAATTAGGTGATTTTGTCTTGGTATTGCTGGTGGTCGCAAATCGACCCTATTTCAACAATAAACATTTCTTCGTTTGCTCAAAATCTCCAGCTTTCAATTTGTAAAAATAAATTCCTGAAGAAACAGGTTTATTATTATCATCGGTGCCATCCCAAATAATTTGTTGATTTGATGATTGGGAGATTGGGAGATTTAAAAAAGTCTTCACTTTCTGACCTTTCAGATTATATATCACCAACTCGGTGTTCTCGGAAGTTTCGGTGTTTAATTCAAATGAAATAGTCGTCGTTGGATTAAATGGATTTGGGTAATTTGACAATTTACAATCTTCAATTTTCAAGATACAATTTTCATTTATACCGGCTTGTGGCTCTCCAAACTGGTTTTCATAAGTTCCGATATCCGGCATACTGCCAACCGGATTGGGTCGCGGATTTCCTTCCAAATCAAATTCCGGAGCGTAATACCAACTTCCACCAATTTCGATCTCATCGATTCCCGCTCCGATGCAGGGACTGGAATCCTGCAGATGAAAATTGTCATTTTGCGGATCGACGAAAAAAGGATTTGAATCTATACAGTTTTCATAATCTCCGCAAAATCCTGCTGCTCCTTCTCCGCCAAAAGCTGCGACTCCGCCTTCGATGTTGCAATTGTAAAAATTGGGATTAGTGTCTGCAAATTCTAAACATACTTGAGATCCATCAGGAGCAGAATTTCCCCAAATATTATTGTTAATTATTTGAATATCAGAAGAGTAAATATCTAATCCGCCTCCTAACAATGCCTCATTATTTGCGATTGTATTATTAAAAATAACCAGTGAATCACCAATACATTTAATTCCTCCACACCTGAAAGATACTTGATTATCATATATCAAATTATTGCTAATCATCAGTATTGCTGAATTTATTAGATTACCAATTAGAATTCCACCAGTATCGATACCGGAATTGTATGAAATGGTGTTGTTGGTTATTATTGGAGATGATTCAGAAACGCTTATTCCAGCAGCACTGTATGCATGATTATGATTAATCATGTTGTTCCTAATAATCGGAGATGAATAATTAGAAAGCGAAATTCCAGCTCCAGCTCCATCTCCCGGATTTTCACCAGAGGCGGAATTATAAGAAATGTCATTGAATTCAATAATAGGTGAAGAGTAATTAGAACAGTAAATTCCTGCTCCTAACGTGGCATAATTATCATAAAAAGTTGAATGTGAAATATGGATTTTACTGCAATTATTGATGTAAAATACTCCTCCTTGTTTATCTTCATATTCTGCACCTATAGCTTTTCCATATTCAAAATGACAATAATAGAATTTTGATGAATCATTCGTTGCTGGAGTATTATCGAATCTGATACCATGCCAGCCAAAGTGAGAATAATTATAATAGCCAGTTGTATCAGCCACAGTGAAAATAATGCTGTCCTGCTCTGTTCCAATCGCCAAAAGCTGTCCTTGCACATTGAATTTGTAATGTCCTTGAAATTCTACATAAGTTCCGGGTTCGATGGTGAGTGTTTCGCCGTCGGGAATCGTTAGCGCTCCCACAACTTTCACTGTATCCGCACTCCAGATTCCTGAGACATCACCGGAAACGTATATTGTGCTTTCCACTCTTTTCAGGATGGTGCCGTTGTCTCCGACAGCAAACGCAAATCCACCATTTAAAGCAACTACATCATTCAGTGTATTATTTGTTCCCGAATCTTCCAAAGTCCAGTTCAATCCTGCATTGGTAGAGATATAAATAGTTCCATTTGCACCTGTCACAAATCCGGTTTGATCGCAAAAATCCACCGCATAAAACGGTGTTGTATAATGTTCTGTGGTCCAGTTATTCAGATCGGAAGTGGTGGAAATACAGCCCCAACCATCCCACCTGCGGCCGATAGCGATGCCGGAAGTGGAATCGAAGAAATAACCGTCGAATAATTTACCTTCGTGCATCACTGCACCTTGCTGGAAATAAAAATTATAGAAACTGAAACTGGCTCCGGAATTTGTTGATCTGCCGACAAAAGGCTGAAAGATGGAATTGGAGCCGAAAACGAAAGCCGTGTTATCCGGCAGGATTTGTGCTCCTTCAAATCCACCGCCCATGTAGCCGGTTTGCACTGTATTCCAGCTCTCTCCGAAGTCAGTTGTCCATAAAATGCTCTGGTCAGTTCCGCCGATCACACCATTTCCTGATTCGTTGAGATCGACAGAAAGCAGGTTGCTGGTTACACCACAGGCAAATGGCAGCCAGGTGGTTCCGGCATCATTGCTACGTAAAATTGTTGCTCCATTTCCCACAACCACAGCACAATCGCTGCTGAGATAGCAGACGCCATTAAAATTCTGAGTTGTTCCTGAATTCATGCTTTCCCAAAAAGCGCCGCCGGAATTGGTTCGCAAAATCGTACCGTTATCACCGACCGCAATTCCGTGTGAAGAATCATAGAAATCAATTCCGTTCAAATTTTCTGTGGTTCCGGCATTGCTGCCGCTCCAAAATGTTTGAGCACCCAAAGCCAGTGGAAATATCAGAATTAAACTGCAGAAAAACAACTTGAAGACAACATTCACACTTGTTCGTCCCATCACTCCTCCTCTGCCAAATCAGGCAAAATCTTCCGAAAATTAATTAACGATTCAGAAATGCAGAAAGCAGAAAAAAACGTCAAATGTTTTTATACAAAGACAAACTTCCGAAGTTTTTGAAGACTTCTGAAGTTTAGGCTGTCAGCTGCTCCAAACCGTTCCGAAGGTCTATGTGTAAGAATTCCTCTGGGAAACCGTTCAGAAAGTTTTTGCGCTTCCACTCCTGTATGTTTATTCCAACCTTGACATTACTAAATGCAAGAAGAATTGAAAGAAGCGATGGCAAGGTTTCCATTTTCTCCCTCTCCTCATAGGAGAGGGCTGGGGTGAGGTTTATTCCAGCACGATCATTTTCGGCCTGATCACCCCGGCTCGAATCTGGGTATGTCCGTTCATGTAGATGAATTTATCATTCTGTTTCTGGAAGAATTCAACATATTCTGCCAACATGACAAATTCACCGAAACCTTCCGTGATGATGAGCGGGAAAGGAATGCTCTCGTTGCCGGTGAGAGCCACGCCAATCTCTTCTCCGACAAAAGCTACAAGATCTTCATTATCGATAGAGGCGGCAACCACACCTTTAACTTTTTGATTCTCGGCATTTTTCAGGAAAGACAGGTCGATCTTGGCTGGAATAACGACAATTTGATCTTGAGAACAATCCTGGATATTTTCAGTTTTTTTAATGAATTTCAATTCTCCCCAGGCTTCCTTGCCAAAGCCGATAATGCCGTTCAAAGTAGAGCCGTCATAAGAAATTGTGGCGGCATGGCCTACTCCGATGGAGTGAACTTTTCCTTTCACACCGGCAAAACGATGATAAGGATCGCGGTCGTATTGAATGGTGACGGTGCCCTTTTCTTTATCGATTTTTTTGATCGTACCGGTGGTTGGTGCAGTCACAAACATCGGGTGTTTGGAATCTCCCAGATCGATGATCTTGGAAGCGATCAAATCTCCGGCATAAACGAAATCATTCAAGGCTTTCTTGATATAAGGCATCATGTTTTTGGGTTTCACGTTCAGCATTTTAGCCACATTCACCGTTTTTGGTTTGGAAGTATAATCCTGGATTTCGCGCATGATGATCGTACCGGAATCGAAGTTGATTTTTTCCACTCTTCCCCGCACCGGTGAATCGAAATAGAAGTGCTGAAACTGGATTTCTTCGATAAAACTTCCTTTGCCGATCTCAGCGATGCGTTGACCGTGTTTAACCTCTTCACCTTCTTTGATACGCAGCGATTCTGCCACGTTTTCAGGATTGAGATGCAAATATGTTTTATCAAACAAAGAAATCACATAAACTTTGGGTGGGTCAAACAGGTTTTCACCGATAATTGTTTGAGCATTAACATCCTGTCCCTCCTGCACCAAAATCGAACCTTCATAGGGCAGTTCAACTTTGTGAAATTGCTGTCCTGTTTCAATCTTCTTCTGCTGAGTAAAATCAACAAAATCATCATGCAGGGAAGTCATTTCAGCCTGGAAATCAAACATTTTCAAATGCTCATTTTCAAGTTTAAAATCAAGTTGAACGGCAGCATCGAGGAAGACGGGTAGATCGCTGGCAAATTTGAAATTATTCAATTCCGGTTTCAGGTAAAAGCCTTTTTCCAGTTGAATTTCGATACTTCTTTCTTTTCCTGTTTCATTGCCAAGGTAAAGCACATCGCCCACTTTGATCTGATAGGAATTCTCCTCAATTCGCAAAGACATGATCGGGGTGTTTTCTTTCCATTTTCTGCCGATCGGACGAAGCGCAATGCCAATTTTATCGAAGCAATCTTCAGCCAGCATGCGGGAAGCCAGTTGTTCATTTACGGCACTTAGTTTTCCCATATGCGGAGAGATAAAATAGCGGTCTTTCCAGATTTCTGTGATACCTTCCGGACGGAAGCCGTCATAAATAATAGCCAAAGCTTGTTCATTATTGTCTGTGTGGGCCAGAATTCCGCCGGAACCGATTAGAATGTTTATATCGTGCATATGAAATTTCTTCTCTTCCTTAGCTTTTTCGAAATAGAAAGCTTCGGTTATCTTTTCCAGATCGTCGCGAGTGGTTTTTAATATGTCCAAAAAACCAATCTGCTTGGTGTTGAAGTTCATGTCCATGTGCTGCTTTTTGCTCATCCCGATGGCAGCCCGGGCAATGGCTTGTTCGATAGCAACTTGGTGTGAATTCCTGGCAATGAAAGTGGGGTAGAGCATTTTGTTGGCAATGAAATTGCGAACATAATTTTTATCAATATCAGCAGGAAGCCAATGGAAAATCTGCTCCATGCCGGCATCTTTCTGCACGTTGGAAATGCTGTAGCTCAGGCCGTAATTGGCACTCACCGTGCGGAAATATTCTCCCATGATATTTGAAAAAACATCG
>JAUSOT010000077.1 GCA_030656075.1 Candidatus Cloacimonadales bacterium | reverse complement strand
GAATCACCAAATATTTTCACCTTCAAAGTCGGGTATTTTTCTTTAAAAATGGAATGATAGAAATCAAATTCATAATCCGCTATTTTCATGATCTGATATTTTTCTTCTTCTGTGAGCTGACAGTTAATTTCTTCCAAAGCGATCGTTGTTTCTGCCGGTTGTTTTTCGCAGCCGCAAAAGGATAGCATAACTCCCAAAACTAAAATCATTACTATAACTAATTTATTCATAATGATTTATTCAATTCCTTCCATAGTTTGTATATGTAGCTCTTTTCCTTGGAAAAGTTCAGTTTCGATTGAATCACAGTCGGGACAAATAAAAATTGGCTCATCGATTGTAAATATTTTGCCGCAGCCACTGCATTTTATCTTCACATCTTTCTCTTCCATTTCCAGCACGGCATTTTCAAAGCCGGGAATATCTTGCTTCATGATGTCGAAATGCATCAGCATCACTTCTTCCACGATCTGATGGAATTTTCCCACCACAATTTTAACTTTAGTAATTTCCTTCAAGTTTGCATCTTTTTTGGATTGCTCCGCTATTTCGAACAGAGAACTGACTATCGAGCCTTCGTGCATTTATCTCTTCCTTAATATTTGTTCATTTCGACTCGAAAGCTGGCGTCGAGTCGAGGTGAACATTAACTTAATATTTTCTCGAGTCGTCGTCGCGTCGAAGTGAAAACTAACTTAGTATTTTCTCGAGTCGTCGTCGCGTTGCTCCTTACGACTCGATGACTTATGTTTTCCACACACTTCATCGAAAGCTGGCGTCGAGTCGAGGTGAACATTAACTTAATATTTTCTCGAGTCGTCGTCGCGTTGCTCCTTACGACTCGATGAGTTTTTTCCTTTGAAATTCTCCACTTGAGAGGAGTACCCGATTTATCGGGGGAGGTGTGTGAATTTCTTTCATGTTCATCTTCAATCACATAAAACCATTCCAAATGCTTTTCTTTGTGAGCTCTTGGTTAACTTAATATCTGTGTTAATCAGTGAAAATCCGTATGCTAAAAAGAGGTCAGCATATTCTGGGTAATGGATCGGATTCCAGCATCAGAAGTGGACGCAAACCACCAATGGATGTGCGCAGATAAACGCCTTTCAATTCGGATGTCACTTCACCGATCAGAGCAGAATTTTTTCCGTATTTATGAGATTGCATTTTGGAGATTAAATTATCCGTGCCTCCACTAACAAACGCAACCAGTTTTCCTTCGTTAGCCATGTAAAGCGGATCGAGCCCCAAAAGTCCGCACAAAGCATTCGTTGCATCTTTGATAGGAACAGCAGCTTCATTGATAATGATTCCCAGATCGCTTTCTTCGATCACTTCGTTCAGGATCGTAGCCACGCCGCCTCGGGTTGCATCTCGCAGAAATTTTATTTCACCGTTTTTCAACATAATTTTCACGAGTCCGTTCAAAGGTGCGCAGTCACTTTCGGGTGCAGGATCAAGCTGCAGGTTTTCCCTGGCATTGATGATAGCTACAGTGTGATCGCCCAAAGAGCCGTTTACCAGAATTTTATCGCCGACAGCGATTTTAGATGATGAAAGATTTACATTTTCAGGAAGATAGCCAATGCCGGTCGTCGTGATATAAATACCGTCGCATTTGCCTTTTTCCACCACTTTCGTGTCTCCGGCAATAATCTTCACTCCTGCTTCGGAAGCGGCTTCCTGCATGGAATTGACAATTATTTTTAGATCGGAAATGGGAAAACCTTCTTCGATGATGAAAGCTGACAGCAAATATTTTGGAATAGCGCCGCTCATGCTCACATCGTTCACTGTTCCCGTGACGGATAGTTTGCCGATATCACCACCGGGAAAAAATATCGGTTTGATGACGTGAGCATCAGTAGAAACAACTGTTCGATGCTCGATTTCAGCTCCGTCGTCCAAAGTTGGCAGCTGGAATTGACTGTCGAAAACATCCGAGATCAATTTCCGGGTAAGTCCGGCGCCGCTTCCATGTCCGAGAGTTATAATTTCTTTATTCATATTTCTCTATTAACCTTGTCAGGGTCACATTCAAAACTTCTTCTCGCTTGACCCCGCCAAGATTTCTTTCACTTCTTTATCTTCTCTCAACCTTGACATTACCAAATGCAAGAATGTGTGAAAGAGGCGATGGCAAGGTTTTATTATTCGGACTCGACTTAAAAATTTGGTTTTCTTTCACATTTCTCCACCAAAGATTTGAGTTGAGAACGAATTCGGAACGGTGAAGGTAAATTTGTTGTCAACCATTGCGAAGGTTCTCGAAACTCGACCGTTCGCAAGGTTTCTCTTTTTGTGCCTTTTTGTGGCGATTTTTTTATCTTTCATATTTGTAATAAGCCGCGCAGCTTCCTTCCGATGAAACCATGCAGGGCCCGATCGGATTGCCGGGATTGCAGGTTTTTTCAAACAACGGACATTCGGAAGGAATGATCTTTCCTTTCAAAACATCGGCACAACGGCAACCGGTATTTTTTTCGGTGTCGGTAATCTCCAGGTTGTATTTTTTTATCGCATCGAATTGAGCGAATTCAGAACGAATTCCAAGTCCTGATTGCGGGATCATTCCCAGTCCACGCCAGATCGCGTCTTCAGTTTGTAGAACCTCATCTACAACCTTTCTTGCCTTCAGATTTCCACTGGCAGACACTACACGTCCGTATTCGTTTTCGATTTTTGGTTTATTTT
>JAUSOT010000071.1 GCA_030656075.1 Candidatus Cloacimonadales bacterium | reverse complement strand
GATAGGAGAAGGCCGGGATGAGGTCGAATTGAAAGGTGAAAAGAGGCTGTTGGATTGGGAGTAAGTTTTCTTTGAGTAACTTATTATTCTATAACAAAATGATTTCGTTTTGCTCCTTCTCCTCGATAGGAGAAGGCCGGGATGAGGTCGAATTGAAAGGTGAAAAAAGATTGTTGGATTGGGAGTGAGAAAAGTGAACAGGAGAAATTATGAGTGATTTTGTGAAAATTATATTGTATGTGGTTGTGCTGCTCGGGATGGTGATAGTTGGTTCGATTATTTCAGTCAGATTGTTTGCGCCGAAAGTTGAGGAAATAATTATTCCCAACGAGATAATTATCGATCCCGCAATGACTTTGGAAGAAATTGCCAGCCAGAATAACCTTCCCGGACCGGTCATGAGAAAGGTCTTTAAAATTTCCGGGAAACCAGAACTGCAAAGAAAATTCTCAGAATTCAATCTCTCGATAGAACAGGCAAACCTCAGAATTAAAAAGCAGTTGGCTGTTGCTGCCGAAGACGACAGCAAAGTTTGGGAAAAAATCCTGCTGAAATTCCTGCTCTGGTTCATCTTCATGATCCTGATTTTCCATCTACTGAAAACCAATGCTATTCATGCGGACAACCGGAGTTGGTTTTATTTTGCCTCGGTAATTATTTTCGGTGTGATCTTAGGTGCAGATCCTGGACCAATGGGCACCATCAAAGATACGATTGTTTTATTTGGGAAAGTAAAAATCGTCTTTATCCCGCGGCTGATAGCACTGGCGATTTTTCTGCTGATGGTGATAGCAGCGAATAAATTCATCTGCGCCTGGGGCTGCCAGGTGGGAACGCTGCAAGACCTGATCTTCCGTTTGAACCGCGAAAAAAATCAATCCATTATCCAACAATTCAAAATTCCATTTGTAATTACCAATACGATCAGGATCATTTTTTTTGCAGTATTCACTTTTGTAGCGATATTCTGGGCGTTTGATATCATTGATTATATCGATCCGTTCAAAATCTTCAAACCTGCTGCATTGTTACCGGTCGGAATGGTTTTCATTGGATTGATCATGTTTTTTTCACTGTTCATATATCGTCCCTGGTGTCATATTTTCTGTCCGTTTGGCTTGCTTGGCTGGCTGCTGGAAAAGATCAGTTATTGCAAAATTCAAGTTAATTATCGCAAATGTATCGGTTGCGAAGACTGCGTAGAAAGCTGTCCTTCCACAGTGATGGAAGCCATTCTGAAAAGAGATAAAGTTATTCCTGACTGTTTTTCCTGCGGGACCTGCATCGAGGTTTGTCCTACCGAAGCTATCAGTTTTGATAAAGGAAACAGGAAAAAACCGCCGGAAGGGAAATTCCATAAGAAAGAAAAGCAAGATGAAGCATAGAGTAAAGAGCAAAAAGCAGAAAGCAGAAAGCAGAAAAAAAGCAGAAAGCAAAAAGCATAAAGCAAAATTATAAAAAAGAAGAAGAAAATGACTTTGGATTAATACGGGTAGTTAAAATCAATTTTACGAGATGAATTAATCTGATTCCTCTCCTTTGGGGAGGTTAGGAGGGGCGGAAGAACATAGAGCAAAGGGCAAAGTGTAAAAAAGAAGAAAGTAAAAAGCAGTAAGCAGAAAGCAGAAAGCAGAAATAAAGAAGAAAGGAAAAAGGAAAAGAAACAAAGATGCAAAGATGCAAAGTTGCATTGATCCAAATACTAAAAAAATGAAGAATATGACTTTGGATTAATACGGGTAGTATAAAATCAATTTTACGAGATGAATTAATCTGATTCCTCTCCTTTGGGGAGGTTAGGAGGGGCAGAGGGCAAAGAGCAAAGTGTAAAAAAGAAGAAAGTAAAAAGCAGTAAGCAGAAAGCAGAAAAAAAGAATAAAGAAGAAAGAAGAAAGAAACAGATAGTATGAAAAGAGTTTTATCAGAAGAATAGAATAAAATGAATTCTGCATAATAGAGTGTTTTTGTACGTTAAGAACAAAATGTGTCTTTGCGAGTTTTTCTTCTTGCTGTTACAAACGAAGCAATCCTTTTGGGAATAATTATTGATGAATTCAGATTGCTTCATAAGAATTTCTCTGTAAGAAGTCTCGCAATGACAAAATTCAGTTATGCAGAAGCCTTAAGAAAATAAAAAATAACGGAGGGGAAATGAAGAAAATTGTATTGGGATTGATTATTCTGTTGATCGCTTTTGTAAATCTGACAGCCGGTGAAGTTAATAATTCGAAGGATGTGTTGATCAAGTGCGAAGTGGAAACTGCTGTCAGTATGCTGCAGGCGATTTACGACAAACATCAGAATGGCGAGATGACTTTGGCTGAAGCTAAAAAATTGGGTGCTGACCTGTTACGCGATCTTCGGTATGGTGATGGCGGCTACTTTTGGGCTGATACAACCGAAGGTGTGAATATCGTGCTTTACGGCAATAAAGATGTGGAAGGTAAAAACCGTTTGGAAGCCAAAGACCATCACGGGAATTTTTATATCAAAGATATTCTGGCAGCCGGAATAGCCGGAGGTGGTTATGTGGAATACTGGTTTCCCAAACTGGCAGAAGAAGAAGCCATTCCCAAAAGATCGTATACACTTATTTTTAAACCTTTTAGCTGGGTGATCGGTACGGGGTATTATAGATAAAAAAGCAAAAAGCAAAAAGCAAAAAGCAAAGAGCAAAAAGCAAAAAGCAAAAAGCAGAGAGCAAAAAGCAAAAAGCAAAAAGCAGAGAGCAGAGGGTAAGAAACTTTCCCACATTTTATAAAAGAAATCAATGAAAGAAAATATGGGAAAGTAGATACTAAACCTTGTCAGGATTTCTTTCAATCCAAACTATATATTTGATCCTGCCAAGGTTTCTTTCACTCTATTCCGCTCACAACCCTGACATTGCTAAGTGTAAGCAACGTTGAAAGAAGCGATGGCAGGGTAAATTCCCTTGAATTTCATTCCTGCTCCCCAAAAGCCGATTGATTTAACTCCAACCGTTCCGAAGGATAAAACCGTTCGGAAAGTTTCAATTGTCTTCCTACGGCATCTCATGTTCTCCTCTATTGCGACTCAGGAGTAAGAGAGGGGACAGCAGGGGTGAGTTCAATCTTTCCCAATCTCTCCTCTTGACACAAAAATCGTTCTTTCGGAATGTTCTTTCGAGGATTTATGAAGAAATTTTGGACTGGGTTGATAATAGTTTTGATTAGTTTTCAGTTGTCTTCTCAAGATTTGAATGAGAAGAAAAAGCAACTGGAAAAGCTGAACGAAAAGATTTCCCAGGAACAGGAATTGATCCGGCAGAAAGAAGAAGAAAAGAAGCAGACGGAAAAAGACCTGCAACTGAAAGAACAACAGAAAAAAGAAGCGGAAAAGAAAGTTCGGAATTTGCAGAAATCGGAAAAAAGCACCAAAAATGTGCTTGATGGAACGATTGAAGAATTGAGATCGACTGCTTCTTTTCTGCAGGATTTAACCAATCTCTGCGAAAAAGAAGTCAACAACCTGGTGATCGCTCACTATCAGAGTGAGATATTTCCCGAAAAAAAGCTGGAGTGCCGCTTCCTGGCCAGCCTGGTGGCTCAGACCACTAACGAAATAAATGAGATTTCAGGCAAGAAACAATCTTTGGAATCCAAACAGAAAAAAGTGAACCGAGATTACGAAGACCTGGTCTGGACGCGCATTGTGACCAATAAGAAAAGTAAGGAATATAAAAATGAGATCAGTTCTTTACAGACAAATATCTCGCAGATTGATAAGGATAAAGCTGCAGCGCTGGCACGCAAAAACCAACTGGAAGAAGATGCTGCTGCCCTGGATGAATTGATCACGAAATTACAGACTGAAATCCTCAACGAAGATTTCAGTTACCAATTTTCCACTGCCAAATTGATCTGGCCGGTGAAGGGAAAAATCCTGCGGCCGTTCGGAGAACAGCATAGTGCAGAATACAAAGTTAGCACAATAAATAACGGGATAGATATTTCTGTTGCCGAAGGCACCTCCGTACAGGCGGTGGATGATGGCGTGGTGGCTTTTGCGGAATGGTATAACGGAGCCGGAAAATTAGTTATCATCGATCATAAGAACGGTTTCTATACTTTATATTCTCACAACAACTCTTTGCTGGTTTCCAAAGGTGAAAGTGTGAAAAAAAACCAAGTAATCGCTTATACAGGTAAAACCGGTTCAGTGGAAGAACCCTGCCTGCATTTTGAGATTCGCAAGCGCGGCAATCCGGTCGATCCAATGGATTGGTTGGAGTGAGAATTTCAGTAGGCGCTTACGAAACCAAACTTACCAACAAGTTGTCGTGAACTTTAAATTAATAGATTTATAGAATAGAACTCTGAAAGAGTTGAATATTAATAACCATAAGAGAATCTTGTGGGAAGAACTTAAAATGAACATCATAA
>JAUSOT010000064.1 GCA_030656075.1 Candidatus Cloacimonadales bacterium | reverse complement strand
CCGGATTCACCCACCAGGGCAACGGTTTTGCCAGCCGGAACGGTCATATTGATATTTTGCAGGATCCAGTCTTCCGAAGAAGAATATTTGAAGGTAAGATTCGAAATTTCGATCCTTCCTTTCACATCAGTCAGGGAACGGGCCTCCTTTTTATCCTTGATATCCGGCTCGATATCCATGATCTCAATAAAGCGTTCAAACGATGCCGATCCTTGTTGAAATTGTTCGGTGAATTGAATCAGACGTTCTATCGGCTGTAAAATGAAATTCACATAAAGAGTGAAGGCGAGCAGGTCGATCACATCGATCTTTCCAAGAAATATCAAATAAACACCACCGCCGATGACGATCCAAAAATAGAAATCCGACAGGAAATTCATACCGGAATGATAGATGCTCATCAGTTTATACATCGTTTCTTTGGCACGCTGAAAAGTGAAATTTATCAGTCCGAATTTCTCCATTTCCAGTAGTTCATTGGTGAAAGATTTCACTTCCCGAATTCCCTGCACAGAATTTTCGACACTGCTGTTTATATCAGCAATCCGCTTCCTGACCAATCGAAATCCACCTTTCATTTTGTGCCCAAAAGTGAGACCCCAAATGATGAGCAGCGGCACGGGAATAAGTGCGATCAACGCCAGCGATGCATTGTAGTAAAACATGGCAATGAAAGAGCCGCAAAACATGAAAACTGAGATAATAAGGTCTTCCGGGGCGTGATGTGCAACTTCAGCAATCATGTTCAAATCGTTGGAAATTCGTGACATGATGTGACCGGTTTTTGTATTATCGAAATAATTAAATGAGAGTTTTTGAAGATGAGCAAAAACATCCGATCGCATGTCGGATTCCATGCGCACTCCCATCACATGTCCCCAGCGGATACGGATGTAAGTGAATATTGATTTGAAGATGATAATCCCAGCCATAATTGCCAGTATTGTTATGATTCCTTTCAAATCTTTGTTGGGAATTTGTACTTTGAGAAGTGTTCGGGTCAACATTGGTGTGAAAACGACCAGGATCGATGATAGGAAGGCAACTACCATATCCAGGATAAATAAGAACCGATGTGGTCTGTAATATTTAATAAATCTTTTAATCATAGAATTTCCTAAAATTCCTATTTATCCCCCTTTGTAAGGGGGAATTAAAGGGGGTTTAAACAAAAATCTCAACATCCGAATAATCAAGACAGCTTAACACACCCCACGGCTAAAGCCGCACCCCTCTCAAGAGGGGAATCTATTTATGCACTTTTTTAATAAATTCTTCCACTTCAGGAATGCCGCCCTGATAAATCAGATAACCGTTGTATGGTTCTCTTTTTGTGATATCATTGGAAATCGGTGTCAGCATCAACTCCCGAACTTTATCAAGATCATCGGTTTGTCCCAAAGCCCAACTCAGCTTCATAAACGCAACTTCCGGCAGCATATTCTCGGCGGGAATAATGCCGTAGCTCATCAGATCGCGGCCAGTATCATAAACGAACATATGAACATATCCCCATAAAGTCTGCACAGTCATGTAGATGGGAATTCCCAATTCTTTGCACTTCCGGATAGCAGGATAAAGTGGTTTATTCACGTGTCCCAGACCGGTTCCGGCAATCACTATTCCTTTATAACCATTATCAATCAGTGAATAAATTATATCCGGTTGCATATTTGGGTAATAATAAAGCAAAGTTACTTTTTCATCAAAATAGGGGAGGATCGTTACTTTTCGATCATTTCTTCTGTGATTATAATTTTGTTTGATCGGAGTAATTTTTTCACGAGTTACGGTTGCAATTGGAGTGTCACCAATAGTTCTAAAAGTAGATCTGTAGGAAGAGTGCATTTTACGCACTCGCGTACCTTGATGCAGAAGTCCGTATTCATCGGAAGTAGGGCCAAACATACAAACCATCACTTCCGCAATATCAGATCGAGCTGCAGCAGTAGCTGCGTGCATCAGATTCAAAGCAGCGTCGGAAGAAGGACGGTCGGAAGACCGCTGAGAACCAACTAAAATAATGGGAATCGGAGAATTCTGGATCATGAAAGAAAGAACCGCAGCCGTGTGATGCAGAGTATCGGTTCCGTGACCAATAATTATCCCATCGATGCCATTTTCAATTTCTTTACCAATGGCTATCGCCAAAGCTTTATACTGCTCGGGTCCCATATTTTCACTGAAAACTGCAAAGAGCTTTTCCGTTTCCAAATTACAAATATCAGCTAATTCAGGAACTGCTCCGTAAAGTTCGCCAGGAGAAAAGGCCGGAATTACGGCACCAGTTCGATAATCCAATCGGGAAGCAATTGTTCCGCCGGTTCCAAACAATTTCACTTTTGGAAGACCTTCAGTATAGGGGAATTCTTTTTCCGGAATTTTATAATGTGCTTCTTTGTAGCCGATCTCTTTCATGTCGGTAATCGTGCGAACATCGATGCCTACATTGTAGCCGGTAATTAATTTTAAAACAATATGTTTATCGTCATCATTTTCGGAACGGGGGAGAACGATCCCGTAAAAATCACCGCGAGTGGTTTTCACTTCCACATCACCCCAGACGCGAATATTATATTTCTTCAGAATTTCTACAGCATCGCCTTTATAACCTTTGAAGATGTCTATCATTTCACACCTCCATTAGCTAAAAATTTCAGCACAAAATCATTCAATTCCCGCAGAGGGATATTGCCGAGAGCAATGGGTCTCAGATTTCCCATGATCCATTTTTCAGCAGCTTGGGGATTTTTGGAGTGATTAATTTTTGTGAACATATTCTGCAGACTACTCACATTTTTCAGGATCACTTCTTTTTTATATTTTTCATATTCCAATGAGTTAAGAATCGATTCAAATTCCATTTGTGGATTCAAACAGATGATTGGGAGCATTTTTTCAGCGATATCCAGTTCTATTTTTTGTATCTGCAGGAAATTGATCATTGAGTAAATAAGATTATAATCAAAACCAACTGAAGGAATGATCCGGCCTTCGATAAATTTCATTTTATGACCGAATAACGTTCCTAACCATTTGGAATCAACTTTCAAGTCCTTGATGATGTTTTCCATTAACGGCATCAGATTTTTTTTTAGAATATAAACATAGCAATCTGAAGGGATCTGCCATTTCTGAAGTTGTCGAAGCCTTTCACTCAAATTTACCGGTAAAAGATTTCTAATCGAGTCGATATATTCATCTTCGATCGGAATCGGAGCGCTGTCGGTATCGGGATACATTCTATCTGCTCCGGGAAGCACTCTTTCAAAGATTGTCGTGCCATCGGTTAGAGCCTTTCGAGTTTCGTTTGGAACTTCTTCAAAAGCCAGACGGCATCTTTCTTCGATTGTTTCCATTGCGGTTGCAACGTCGCTTTCATGCGCCCAGAAAACAATTTGAGCATCGTTCTCGCCGCTATTCAAAAGTCTGCTGCGTTTCTTAAGCATGTCTTCGTTAAAAACTGGATTCATGTCTTCCGAATGAACCATGTTGGGTTTTTCCAGGCAGGCGATTACTTTCAATCTGCCTTCCAGTTCATCAGCAAAAGTCTTGCCCGGCTGTAGAAAATGAGAAAGAATTCCTTTAAAATTTGGCAGATTGCAGGCAACCAGTTGCCAACCGTTATCCATCGCTTTTTTGATCGGTTCGTATTCGATATCGGAAATGTCAAAATTGATCATTTTAAAATTAGGTTTCCATTCATCCGTGTCATTGATGCGCAATAATAATTCCTTTTTTATTTCCAGCAGTCCTTTTTGGCGGAATGCTTCGTTATGAGTTAGTTCAGGAATCCAGCTTAAGTGCGAAACACCCTTGATCTCAACTCTGGTTCCTCCTTCAATGCTGACATTCACATCTTGTCGGCCGGCACCAATTCCGGTACGTACTTTGCCGGAACTGCGGTTGATAAAGCGAATTACTTGTCCTGCTTCCATCACTTCATCAGGAGTCAGCATTTCCGGATATGTTACTGTTTCAATCAGGGGAATTCCCAGCCGATCGGTTGTGTAAATTCTGGAATGAGCAATGTCGCTAACTTCACGGCAGGCATCTTCTTCGATGCTGAGTTGGATAATCCTGATATTTTTCTCTTTTAAAGGGATTTCACCTTCGATTCCCACAATTGCCGTTCTTTGAAATCCGGTTGGAATGCTTCCATCCAGGTATTGTTTGCGGGTGATATGAAGTTCGCCAACGATGTTTTGCTGCAGCAGCAAAGATATTTCTATAGCATATTTCAGGGCTTCACGATTGATGGGGAAAGGAGGTGTGTCATCTACATCGTAGGTGCAGGTAGTTTCATTTTTGATGCGATAAGTGATGTTTTTTCTGGTGCGAAATTCCATCAAAGCAGTACCATCATAAGTTCCCATTTCAGAAAGCGTTGGTCGCATATGGCGGATAAGTTCAGCATCGAAATCATGTAAATCCTGATATATTCCTGCCGGACAATGACAGAATAATTTTTCTTTTGTCGCCAGTTGCTGGTGTACTTCCAATCCGCTTTTAAAACCTAACTTTTCATAGTCTTTTCGATTGGACTTAGAACGAGATTTGTAACCGACTTTTTTCATAGTCGATTTGTTGTTCCTTGTTGGATCAAATTTCTTCATTACATACTACCTTATTTTCATTTTTATTCTTTGGTAAATTCAAAAATGCTTGTTTCATGTCAAATGATAAATGCTTAATAATTAATTTTATATTTCTAAAATTAAGTGAAAAATTTAGAAAAGAGAAATAATCAGACAAAATCGAAAGTCAAAATATAAGTCATTATTCAAAAATCATCATTTGCATGTTCATCTGTAAACCACTATAAATTAATGATATAAGTAATGAACAAGAATTTCCTGCTTGACAGGATAGCCCTGGTTCCGAAAAAAGTACTTCGTTAATTTTTTAAAAAATGAAAAACTGGAGTTTTCTTCCAAATAAGAAATACTCTGACGGAGGCAGAAGAAATGAAAGTATTAAGATCGATGTTGGTCTTGATGATACTGGTATCATTCTATTATCTCGTTGCCAAAGATTTTATGGATTTTAATGATTCTTATAAGGATGTAAATGCTTACGAGGCATACAACCTGATAAAAATATATCCAAACCTGAAGATCATCGATGTTTCTGGAACATATAACTTGGGACATATTCCGGGCTCGATAAATCTCTTTATGGGGGATGGAAGTTTCGACAAAGCTTTGGCAAACTTGAGTAAAAAAGATAGATACCTGGTTTATTATAACAGCGATAATATTTCGATTGAAGCAGCCACAAAATTGAAAGCAGCCGGTTTCAAACGGGTTTACCGGTTAAATGGAAATTTCAGCAGCTGGGTGGAAGCCGGATTTAGAACAGCATAAAGTAAAACTTTTTAAATAATTACATTCCCAAATGCAATTTGGGAATGAGAAAACTCTTTCAATGTTGTGACATTCCTTTCCTTGTTTTCCTTGTTCCCAAATTCCGATTTGGGAACACAGTTGGATAGGAATGAGAATAGTTATCTTCTAACTCATCAAAATTGCTACTACGATTCCCAGAACAGCACCGCCCAGAACTTCCATCGGAGTATGCCCGAGCAGCTCTTTCAGGTTTTCTTCCAGCAGGGAATGTCCTTCCTTTTTTTTAATATTTTCGACGATCTTATTCAAAACTGCTGCCTGCTTTCCTGCAGCTCTTCGCACTCCCGTAGCATCATACATCACCACTACTGCTAAAACCAAACTGATCGTAAAAAGCGTCGAATCGAGACCTTCTTTGATTGCAACAGCAGTCGCTAACGAAACTACCGACGAAGTGTGCGAACTGGGCATGCTGCCGGTATCCAGAAAGCGATGAAAATTCAATTTCTTTTCAGTAAATAAAGCGATGATAACTTTGAGAGCCTGCGCTGCGATAAGCGAAACTAAAACGATATCGCTGATTTTATTACCAAATATTATTCCACCATCCATTATTTCTCCAAAATTATATTACTTTGACTAAATTTCTTAAATCGGTTTTACCTGTCAACCGTTTAAGATAGTACGCAATACTTTATTTTGTATGTTTCAACCTCCATTCGATGCTGATTTTTAAGCCTTTTGCACATTTCATAACTTATTGTAATAAAATAAGTTAAAATCTTAAAAGTCATCTTGACTACCTCCTGAT
>JAUSOT010000062.1 GCA_030656075.1 Candidatus Cloacimonadales bacterium | reverse complement strand
AAAATCTTTTGAGCAAGATTTCATTTAGATTCTGGTTTCCAAGCCCCAGCTTGGAAACCAGGAATATGCTTTTCTTATTCAAGCTGGTGTTTGGAGACGAGATGGCATTTTTTTTTACAGAAAAACCTGAGATTCTTCGTGTGAATGAATGAAAGAATATCTCAGAAAGACAGGTTTGCGAATTATTATTTTTTGATGTTTCTTCGTGTTCTTTGCGGCTGATTTATCAAAGAAATTACACCTATTCGCCAGGTTTCCTCGCTGTTCGTTCGGTGTTTTTTCGGTGGCTATAATCTGCTTTCTCGCTGTTTTTAACTCAAGTCTTCGGGAATGCAATCTGAAAGATTTCCGAATTTTTGAGTCAAATCCAGCTTAGTGATTATTCGTGGATTTTCGTAACTATTTTATTGTGCCTTTTGTGGCTAAAATTAAAAGCCCCGTTTAATTACGAGGCTTCCATATCTGGTACAGAAGGCGGGACTTGAACCCGCACACCCGAAAAAGGGCACAAGATCCTTAGTCTTGCGTGTCTACCAATTCCACCACTTCTGCTAAATTATACTAATGAAGTTGATTATTCAGTTTCGTTTTCTACTGGAGTTTCTTCCTGCAAAGGCAATGCCGGTAATTCAACATCTGTAGCTTGTTCTTCTGTAGTTTGCTCACGCATTTTTTCCACAGCACTAGTGGAAGAAGAAGATGAAACAGTTTTTCCTTTTAAAGAGAACGCCAGAAGTATGCAATTCAGCATGAAAAGTACAGCCAGAATAACTGTAGCGTTTTTCAATAACTTGGAAGCTCCCTGTCCACCCAGTATATTTGTGGCTGTTCCACCCACTAAACCGTCGAGTGCACCGCCTTTACTGGATTGCGTCAGTATCACCAGGATCAATCCTGTAGAGATTATTACATGAACTATCATCAAAAAAGTAAACATTTTATCACCTATTCAATTTTATTTATCTTTCTATTGCACTAAATATTTTTAATGCTGGTTACATTTATTTAAGGCCTATTTTCGTGTCAATCAGAAAAAAGTGCAACAGAGATATTCATGTCAATCTTAAAAAAGCAATTCAAAAATTTTCATAAAAAGAGCAGAAAGAAGAAAGCAGAAAGCAGAAAGCAGAAAGCAGAAAGCAGAAAGCAAAGACGAAAGGTAAAAGGCAAAAGGAAAAATCAGAAAGAAGAAAACGAACCCAGATTAAAAATACAAATTCGTTTTGTTAGTGATTGTTCGTTGTTAATAGGCGCTTACGAAACCAAACTTACCAACAATTTGCCGTGAAATTTAAATTAATAAATTTATAGAATAGAACTCTGAAAGAGTTGAATATTAATAACCATAAGAGAATCTTGTGGGAAGAACTTAAAATGACTATCATAACCTGACCACTCTCGAATGGTCAGGTTGAAATGTTCGCTGAATCTATTTTCCATCTATGGTTATTAACCTTAAATTCTTCCAGGATTAAAAAGAAATTAATCCCATTTAAAGATTGAGCCCATTATAAAAACTTAATGTCACTAAATTTCATAGAATTTTCATAGCCATATTAGATAAAATATTTCTTTTTTCGCAACGCAAGCAATATTTGGGCTTCACTTTTCTATCAATACGCCCTTTTTCGACCGTGTTGACTTTTTATAGTGGACTCAAGATTGGTCTTTTTCAAAATTTGCTCTTGATGAAAACCTATTACATCCCGATTTCTTTCTTCAAAAATCTCATCTTCTCAGAGGCTATCTCACGAGCTTTGACCGAACCTTCATCCAGGATTTTATCGATATAAGGTTTATCTGCCATGATCTGATTATATCGTTCTCTGATCGGTCCGAGATGTTCTTCCATCAATTCGAAAAGAGCTTGTTTGGCATCACCCCAGCCCATTCCACCGGCTTGGTAGCGTTTTCGCAAATCGGATTGCTGATCATCGCCGGCGAATAGTTTATACAAAGTGAAAACATTACAGGTATCGGGATCTTTTGCTTCTTCGATAGTTTGGGAGTTAGTCACGATCTTCATTATCAGTTTTTTTAGTTTTTTGGAAGGCAGGAACATCGGGATCGTATTATTATAACTTTTGCTCATCTTTCTACCATCCAAACCAATCACGGTTTGCGTTTCTTTCCTGATGAGAGGCTTGGGAATGGTGAGCAGTTCTTTTCCATAATTATGATTGAAACTTTGAGCAATATCGATGGTCATTTCCAGATGCTGCGCCTGATCTTGGCCAACCGGAACCACATCCGCATCAAAAAGAAGAATATCAGCAGCCATCAATACCGGATAGGTAAAAAGACCCATATTCACACCATCGTCAATGTCGCGGCCCAGTTCTTCGTTCGTTTGCACCATTGCTTTGTAGGCATGTGCCCGGTTCATTAGTCCTTTCGACGTGAAAGCGAGCAAAATAGTGGAAAGGTCAAATGTTTCAGGAACTTGAGATTGCCGGTAAACCAGTGATTTCTGAGGATCGAGACCGCAAGCCAGCCAGGTTGCCGCCACTTCGTAAGTGTATTCCTGGATTATAGCCGAGTTTTTGATGCTGTTCAAAGCATGATAATCTGCTATAAAATAGCGTGCGTCATATTCTTTGGTTAGCTCCAATGCGGGTTGAATGGCTCCAAAATAATTTCCAATATGGCAAACTCCAGTTGGTTTGATGCCTGTTAAAGCAATTCCTTTATTCATCTTTTCTCCTCTAAAGTACAAGAATAAAACGGATTGGACGGATAATCACGGATAATTTTTTTATAACTTAATATTCCGCTTAAATATTCTCAAAGTAGAGCTTTGAGTTACGATTACCAGTCTCCATTTTCCTGTTTTATAAAATTTTTCTTTACTCATTTACAATCTCCAAATCAACAAATCCTAAAATCTCCAAATCACTTATTTTATCAAGCCAATTTTTTTTAGACGCGATCTGATAGCTCCGGGTTTTCGTTGGAAAAGTTTTGCTAATTCACTGATATTCTTATCTATCAGGTAACTCTCTTTTAATAGTTCATCATCCAGTTCAGTCCATTTTTCGTAGGCTTGGGGATAATCAGCGCGGATATTTTCGACAGAATAGCTTTTATTTTCCTTTAGATTTTTAGTACTTAAATAAAATATGAGAAGAACGGCAAGTTCATTATAACTTACAGTTCTGTTCAATTTCTCATAAATAGGTGGCAAAAATTCCGTGCCGAGTTCATCAAAACATTTATAAACGATTGTTCTTTCATTTTCAGGTAATGCAGAAAATGTTAGAAAATTTTCAGGATGGGTTAAAGAATTATCTTCTTGCAGATATTTTGTAAAAAAGTTCAATAAAGAATATTGTTTAACATCAAATTCAGCTTTTATCTCCTCAAAAGATTTACCGGAATTGTAAGCTTCACTAACTAAAATATATTTTGGTTTTGGATCTGATTTTTTTTGGTTAGAACTCTCGAGCTTTGGTTTATATTGAACTCGATTTTCTTTAATCTTTTCTCCGATCCCGAATTCCTGGCAATAATCTCTGATTATATCCAGGAAAGTTTCACCATATTTCTCAAATTTCATCTGTCCGACACCGCTGATTCTCATAAAACCATTTTCTGCTTGCGGGAAAAAAGCAGCCATTTCGATCAATGCTTTGTCCGGAAATATGATATAAGGTGGTAGATTTGAAGCATTCGCTAATTCTTTCCTTTTTTTGCAAAGTTTCTCAAATAATGGACGGTCAAATTCATAATCCACTTCTTTTATTTTTTTGAATTTAACTTGTTCTTCGATCAGTAAACCTGAAACAGAACGCTTATTTTGTAGAACTTCCTGCCCTTTTTCAGTGATTTTTAAGCTACCGTATTCTGTATCTTTAAAAATCAGATTTTGTTGGATAAACTGTCGTGAAAGATGAAACCACTGTTTTTTGGAAAGATCGTTCCCGATGTTGTAAGTAGTTAAAAGATGATGATTTCTATCCAGTACTTTCTGTGCTTTTGAACCTCGTAAAACATCAATGATGTGACCTGCTCCGAAATATTCTCCGGTTCGTTTCATGCACGATAAAAATTTCTGTGCCTGGATCGTGATATCGACTAAATCTGGTGTTTCGTTCCCACAATTATCACAAATTCCGCAATTTTCAATCGTGTACTTTTCACCAAAATAATTCAAAAGAGGAATCCTTCGGCAAATATTTGTTTCACAAAAACTGACTAATGCCTCGAGATGAATATTGGCAATTCGTTTTTCTTTATCCTCTTTTTGATTGATAAAATATTTGATCTTACTAATATCTCCGTAACCGAAAAGCAGCAAGCAATGCGATTTCAAACCATCCCTTCCTGCTCTGCCGATTTCCTGGTAATAACCTTCAAGATTTTTGGGAAGATCGAAATGAACCACAAAGCGGATGTTCGGCTTATTTATTCCCATTCCGAAAGCGATGGTTGCTACGATTATTTGGATATCATCTTTAATGAAAAGTTCCTGGTTTTGTTTTCGATCTTCATCGGTAAGTCCGGCATGATACGGCTTCACGGAAAATCCTTTTTCTTCCAGGATTTGATAAAGATCATCGACCTGTCTGCGTGAAAAACAATAGATAATTCCGGATTGATCAGGAAATTTTTCCAGAAAATTCAGAGTTTGAGAAACCGGCTCCGTTTTAGGAATGATCTGTAAAAAAAGGTTTTCCCGGTTAAAGCTGGAAATAAATTCGTTTGATTTTTCAAATTCCAGATTATCCTTGATATCCTGCTGAACTCTCGGCGTCGCGGTCGCAGTTAAAGCTACACAAACAGCTTTCGGGAATAGTTTTCTTACTTCGATCAATTGCCTGTATTCCGGGCGAAAATCGTGTCCCCATTCGGAAATGCAATGAGCTTCATCTATCGTAATGCAATCGACTTTTACTTTTGAGAGAATGGTGAGAATTTTCTGAGTCAACATCGCTTCCGGAGCGAGATAAACCAATTTTACTCCATTCTTCAGGATTAAATTTATGTTGATTTGATATTCCCGATAAGATAATGAACTATTCAAAAAAACTGCTTTGATTCCCATTTCATGGAGTTGTTCGATCTGATCTTTCATCAAAGAAATAAGCGGAGAAATAACGATTGTCAAACCTTCGAAAATAAGAGCCGGAAGTTGATAACAAAGCGATTTACCGCTTCCGGTCGGCATAATGATCAGGGTATCTTTTTTGGAAAGAATGTTTTGGATAATATCCTGCTGTAGAAGTCGGAATTCATCAAAACCGAAAGTGTTTTTGAGAATGGATTTAAGTTGATTTTCAGACATTATTTGCCTTTAAATTTTTGCATGGCTCCCGCCTTCGTTACACTTCAGTTTTCGCGATGTTACGCCCAGACAAGTCGGCGTGGCAGGCAAAACTAACAATACGAACAAAAATGCAACCACCGAGTTAATCTCCTCTTGAGAGGAGTACGGCTTTAGCCGGGAGGTGTGTTTCATTGAACCTTTTCAACGGTTTTCTCTATTCTAAATCCATCCATTGAAAAGATCGAATAATAATCTCTGTGGGAAACCCTATTCAAGATTTTCATCTGTGTCATCAGCGTTCTATCCTTCCAATCAGATCATATTCCCAGGAATCGACTATTTCCACATCCACGATGTCGCCAATCTCAGCTTCGCCGGATTCGATGAATACCGTGCCATCGATCTCCGGGGCATCAAAATAGCTTCTTCCTTCCAGTGGAAATTCTTCAGCATCGCCTTTTCGGTCAATAATAACTTTAATTTTCTTACCGATCAGGCTGCTAAGAAATTCTTCGGAAATCTTTTGCTGCAAGCTCATTAACTCATCTTTTCTGGCTTCGGCCGTTTCGTCATCTACATCATTAGAAAGTTTGGATGCTGGTGTTCCTTCTTCTTCAGAATACGTAAACACACCTAATCTTTCGAATTTAGTTTCTTGGATGAAATCCTTCAATTCCTGGAATTTCTCATCTGTTTCTCCCGGATATCCCACGATCAAAGTTGTGCGAATAACCGCTTCCGGTATTTTATTCCTAATTTCAGAAATTATTTCTTGAATTCTTTTTTTGCGAACTTTCCGGTTCATGCTGCGCAGGATGTCATCGTTGATATGTTGGATCGGGATCTCGAAATATTTACATACTTTTGGCAAGTTGGCAAAAGTGTCTATAATTTGGGAATTTATGTGAGCCGGATGCAGATATAAAACTCTTTGCCATTTGATTTTCTCAATTTTATGAAGTTCTTTTAGAAGTTCCGGTAATTTGCTTTCACCATAAATATCAAATCCGTACAAAGCGGAATCCTGAGCTGTGAGAATGAGTTCCTTTACTCCCCGCTCTGCCAGTTTTTTTGCTTCTTCGATCAATTTCTCCATTGGAACGCTTTGCAATTCACCACGGATGGATGGTATCGCACAATAACTGCAATGGTTGTTGCAGCCGTCACTGATGCGAAGATAGGCATAATGGGAAGGTGTCAGTAAAATTCGTTCTTCAGTTACTTCAGTTTGGAAAATCTTTGCGAATTTTTTGAAATCTTTCAAATCGATCAGCTCATCGATTTCTGGAATGGAATCCTGCAGATCTTCAAAGTAGCGTTTTACCAGGCAGCCCGTCACGATCAGCTTTTTAAATTTGCCGGTAATTTTGTGTTCTGCCGCTTCCAGGATTGTCTGGATGGATTCTTCTTTGGCATCCAGAATGAAACCACAAGTATTAATGATAATCACTTCTGTTTTTTCCAAATCTTCTGTGAACGTATAACCGGCTTTGTGGGTAATGGCGCTGAAAATTTCACTATCCACCAGGTTTTTGGAACAACCCAGACTTATGATCGAGTATTTTTTCATTTATTTCTTTAACCCCTCTGCCTTCGGCATCTCCCCTTGACAGGGGAGAATTTCAACTATCTGCATGATCTGCAGTATGACAAAATCTCTTTCTTTTCTTTCAATAATACATTCATTTTCATTCCTTCCCCCTGTCAAGGGGGACCGAGGGGGTTTGCTATTTCCATCTACTCGTTCCCAAACCCCTCTGTCCCGAAAGCTTTCGGGACTTTCTTCCCTTGCAAGGGGAGTATTCTCTCGTTCCCAAACCCCTGTTTGGGAATGCATTATGCAGCGAAACCAGGTTTTGCATCACTAACAGTTACCAAACAGGGATTTGGTAACAAGAGAAAACATTTGTTTTTTCCAAATCTTCTGTGAACGTATAACCGGCTTTGTGGGTAATAGCGCTGAAAACTTCACTATCCACCAGGTTTTTGGAACAACCAAGACTTATGATCGAATATTTTTTCATTTAACCTCAAATTCCGTATTTTCCCCCTGTTAAGGGGGACACAGGGGGTTTGATTATAGCGGTTTAAGAATTTATTCTTTTTATTCATTTAAGACGAATAATGAATCTATCCAAACCCCTCTGTCCCGAAAGCTTTCGGGACTTTCTCCCCTTGCAAGGGGAGTATTCTCTCGTTCCCAAACCCCTGTTTGGGAATGCATTATTAAGCGAAACCGAGTTTCGCACCATTAACTGTTACCAAACTGGGGTTTGGTAACAAGATATTATTTTTGAATCAATCAAAACCCTTTTTTCGGACTTGCCCCGATACAGAGTTTGGAGCGAGAACGAAATTTGATTATCCGCAGTTCTCGATTCACGCTCAATAATTCGCTGCGAATCAAGTCCTGCTACAATCAAAAAAGGGCGATCATTCCAACCGCCCTTTCTGCTAAACACTTTATTTTAGTCCAACAGATGGACGATCACTCCCGAACGGAGTTTCGGTTCAAACCAGGTAGATTTAGGCGGCATGATTTTTCCGGCATCAGCAATTGCCATTAGTTGCTCGATGGAAGTGGGGAACATGGCAAAAGCGACAGCTTCGCCGGCATCGACTCTTTTACTCAATTCTTTCAATCCTCGTATTCCTCCCACAAAATCAATCCGTTCATCTTTGCGGGGATCACCAATTCCTAAAATCGGATGCAGAAGATTTTCCTGCAGGATGGAAACATCGAGAGATTTTACCGGATCATTAACTGGAAATGTTCCGCTTTTTGCAGTCAATTTATACCAGTTTCCTGAAAAATACATTCCAAAAGTGTGCAACTCTTCAGGTTTGAAAGAATCAGCGCAGCAGAATTTCTCTACTACGAAATTCTCTTCAACTTTTGCCAGAAATTCTTCATTTGATAATCCGTTCAAATCCTGCACAATCCGGTTGTAATCCATGATGTAAAGCTGATCATGCGGGAAGATGACGCTGAGGAAGTAGTTGTATTCTTCTTCACCAGTATGATGCGGATTGGCCGCTCTGCGGTTTTGTCCCACTTTTGTACCAGCCGCGGAACGATGATGTCCATCCGCTACATATAGAAAATCGATTTTGCGGAAAATGGCGGTAATCTGGGTAATGATCTTTTCCTGATCAATTTTCCAGACGATATGGCGGATGCCGTCATCTGCCACGAAATCGTAGAGCGGGTCATTTTTCACGAGTTCGGTGACCAGGTCGTTCATGTCCTGCCTGGCTCTGTAAGTGAGAAAGACCGGACCGGAATTGGCATTCAGGATATCTGCGTGCTTCGTCCGATCGGCTTCCTTATCTGCCCGGGTATGTTCGTGTTTTTTGATGATGTCGTTTTCATAATCTTCGATGGAAGCAGCGGCAACCAATCCAATCTCATCGACTTTTCCCATGATGAGACGATAGAGATAATAACAGGGTTTGTCATCCTGGATGAGAACCCGATTTTGGATAAATTTATAGAGGTTTTCTCTGCCTTTTTGATAGACAGCCTCGTCATACTGATTAATTTCCGGAGGCAGGTCGATTTCCGGTTTGCCTATGTGCAGAAAGCTGTAGGGATTTTCCTTTGCCATTATCCGAGCTTCGGCGGAATTCAATACATCATAAGGTGGAGAAGCAACAGCTTTAACTTTATCAGCTGCCGGTCGCACTCCCATAAAAGCTTTAATTTTTGCCATTTTAAAAAACTCCTGATCTATATTTTTTATTTTCTTAACCTTGTCAGGATTTCTTTCACTTCAAACTTTCTTTTTAATCCTGCCAAGGTTTCTTTCATCATTCCGAATCTTCTTTCATTACCTTGTCAGAATTTCTTTCAAATTAACTTCTCTATTAATTCTGCCAAGGTTTCTCACAAATATTTCTTCCTACCCTGACATTGCTAAATGCAAGTAATATTGAAAGAAGCGATGGCAGGGTTTTACACCTTCCTCACAGATAACCACACTTCTTTGCCGTTCACATCCCAATTTGTGCCGTCTTCATGGCATTCCGTTACCCGATTAAAAGAGTCGGTGAGTGTTTCATTCTTGATGTATTCAGCGTGTTTGATGAAGGCGTTATTGATTTCATCATCCGCACAATAGAAGACCAATATCCTATCCATGATCTCAAAACCGTTTTCCTTGCGGGTGAACTGGATTTTATTCACCAATTCGCGTGCCAAACCTTCCTGGATCAACTCCGGGGTGAGGTGAGTGTCCAACGCTACATAAAGAGCTTTGTAAGATTCAAAGGCAAAACCTTCTTTATCTTTGATGGAGATGATCAGGTCTTCTTCCGTCAGTTTGAATGTACTACCGTCCATTTCCAGGAAATAATCCTTGCCCTGATGCAACGTTTCTACGATGTGATTGGCATCCATCTTGCTCAAAGCTTCGGCGATGCGTTTCATGTGTTTGCTATATTTGGGACCCATCACTTTGAAGTTCGGCTTGAACTCATAATTCACGAAATCGTCTTTTTCTTTGATGTATTTTATTTCGTTCACGTTGATCTCTTCTTTGATGAGACTTTCCATTCGCTGAACCAAAGAATGATATTTTTCGGGAATGTAAAGAGCTCCCAAAGTCTGGCGAACCTTGATCTGACAGGTGTTTCGAGCTGCTCTTCCCAGAGAAACCAGGTCGATCACAGTCTGCATTTCTTTTTCCAGTTTTGGATAGATCACATCCGGGTTGGAAGTGGGGAAGTCTTCCAAATGAACACTTTCTTTTCCAGTCAGATTGGTGAAAATTTCCTCAGCCAGATAAGGAGCGACGGGAGCCATCAACTTGGTGACAGCAACCAGCACCTGATAAAGCGTAAGATAGGCATCTATTTTATTTTGAGAAAGTTCCAATTCCCAATACCTGCGACGGCTGCGGCGCACATACCAGTTGCTCAGATCATCGATCACAAAACTCTGCATTGCTCGCACAGCTTTGGTCAGATCATAGTTTTCCAGGTTGGAAGTCACCTCGGCTACGAGTGAATTCAGCTTGGAAATGATCCATTTATCTATTTCAACTTGCTTCTTATCGGAAATATCATATTTCGCAGCATCGAAATTATCGATATTGGCATAAGTTACGTAGAATGAATAAACATTCTTCAAAGTTCCGAAGAATTTATTCACAATTTCGACCACGCCCTTTTCATCGAATTTGGTGGGAACCCAGGGTGGACTCACTGCCATCAGATACCAGCGGATGGCATCGGCGCCAAATTCATCCATCAATTCGATTGGATTTATAGCATTTCCTTTACTTTTGCTCATTTTCTGACCATTCTTATCCAGGATCATATCGTTCACCAGACAAGCTTTGTAGGATGATTTTCCTGTCAACATCGTAGAGATTGCCAGCATCGAATAAAACCAGCCGCGCGTCTGATCGATGCCTTCCGAAATGAAATCTGCCGGGAAAAGCTCTTTCTCAAAACGGTCTTTATTCTCAAACGGATAATGCCACTGACCGAACGGCATCGAACCGCTGTCGAACCAGCAGTCGATCACTTCCGGTGTACGTAGCATTTTTCCGCCGCATTTCGGGCATATCATTTCGATCTCATCCACGTAGGGACGATGCAATTCGATATCTTCAGGAACCGGATTGCCGTTTTTCATAGTTCCTTTTTCACGCAATTCTGCGATCGAACCGGCGCTTTCCAATTCGCCGCAATCCTGACAAACCCACACATTGAGTGGAGTTCCCCAGAAACGGTCGCGGGAAATTGCCCAGTCAACGTTGTTTTCCAACCATTCGCCGAAACGTTTTTCTCCCACGAAAGGCGGATACCATTTGATCTTCTTGTTATTTTCGATCATCTGCTGCTTGTATTCACTGGTTTTGATGTACCAGCTGGAACGGGCATAATAGATGAGCGGACTATCGCAACGCCAGCAGAAAGGATAACTGTGCACGATCTGTTTACGCTTATAAAGCACTCCACGTTCATTCATGTTGCGGATGATGCCTTTATCGGCATCTTTCACGAATTCACCTTTCCAATCGGTGATCACATCCTGGAATTTTCCAGCTTCATCCACCGGTTGGATTACAGGTAAATTATATTTTTTTCCAAGTTCAAAGTCATCTTGACCAAAAGCGGGAGCAGTGTGAACCACACCGGTTCCATCTTCCATGGTCACGTAATCTGCCAATCCCACAAAGAAAGCTTTTTCTTCGGGAACGACAAACGGGAAAAGCTGTTCATATTCTTTGAATTCCAGATTTATTCCGATATATTCTTTCACGATTTCATATTCATGTTCGATCACCTCCAATCTGGCTTTTGCCAAAATCAGAAATTCGTCGTGCAATTTGATTTTCACATAAGTTTCTTTGGGATGCACCACCAGAGCCACATTAGAGATCAACGTCCAGGGTGTGGTCGTCCAGGCCAGATAATAAGTATTTTCTTCGTCTTTGGCTTTGAACTTCACAAAAACGGAAGGATCTTCTATTTCCTGGTAGCCCTGAGCAACTTCATGGCTGGAAAGCGGCGTACCGCAACTGGGGCAATAGGGAACGATCTTGTGTCCTTTGTAGATCAGACCTTTTTTGTAGAAATCGTTCAAAATCCACCAAACGGTTTCGATATAATCATTTTTCAGCGTGATGTAGGGATCGTCCAGATTGATCCAATATCCCATTTCCTTGGTCATTTCACGCCATTCTTTTTCGTAGGAAAAAACAGAGTCTTTACACTTCTTGTTGAATTTTTCCAATCCGTATTCTTCCACTTCTTTTTTGTCGTTCAGGCCAAGCTGTTTTTCTACTTCGATTTCCACTGGAAGACCGTGTGTATCCCAGCCGGCTTTTCTTTTCACCTGAAAGCCTTTCATGGTTTTATAGCGGCAAACTGTGTCCTTCTGAGTTCGGCTGAGCACGTGATGAATTCCCGGCATCCCGTTGGCAGTGGGAGGTCCTTCATAAAAAACGAACTGCTGCGCGCCTTCCCTGAAATCTTCGCTTTTTTGAGCAATGTTTTTTTTTACCCAATATTCTCTGACCTTCTTTTCCAGATCAGCGGATTTTTCTTTCATATCAACTGTTTTGTACATTTCATTACTCCCGATTTAGTTTTCTGATTTTTCTTCCTCAAACAGTTCCTTGTACTGTTCTCTTAATTCCGGAATTTCTGCTACATAATTTTTCCAGTCTTCCAAAGCTTTCTCCATGTCCACACATTTGTGGCACAGAGCCAGCGTATTTTCGAGGGTAACGCCAATATAGCCGCGGTCATAACAGTGTCCGCAATTCTTCTTTTTTCTGTTACGAGCCGCAAACTCCTTTGCCTTCTCTAAATGCTTTTCTTCCAGCTTAAACATAATGCTCCTTAAATAAATCAAGCCATTTTACGCTTGATTTTCAAACTGGCTCAAAACTTTTTTAATCTGTTTAAATGTCAATATTAAATGAGTTATACCAAACCGCTGTCAATCATATTAATATCCAGTTAAATAATGTCATACTCTTTACTTCTTGTTTATTCAGATTCAAATCAACTAATGCTTCCACAAGTTTCTGTTCTACTTCACTTATATTGTTAAAGACCCTATT
>JAUSOT010000060.1 GCA_030656075.1 Candidatus Cloacimonadales bacterium | reverse complement strand
TGAATCTGAATAAACAAGAAGTAAAGAGTATGACATTATTTAACTGGATATTAATATGATTGACAGCGGTTTGGTATTATCAATTCTTTAGCTTATTTTCAATTTGACTATTATACCTGTCAATCCCATTTTCCAGAATCGATTATTTGGCAACAA
Source organism: Candidatus Cloacimonadales bacterium (assembly GCA_030656075.1). Classification (GTDB taxonomy): domain Bacteria; phylum Cloacimonadota; class Cloacimonadia; order Cloacimonadales; family TCS61; genus B137-G9. The sequence continues at coordinate 13,001 of JAUSOT010000060.1, read as the reverse complement.
AAAAGGGCGATTCGAGAACTTGTAAGCCTCGGGATTATCGCCCCTACAACGTATAATCAAAGTTCGTCTTTGTTAGTTTTGTTCGTTGCTAATCCTTTTCCATCACCACTCGAACTTCACATTCAATTGCCGTACAGCCAAGGTGTCATCCACGCGGCGAACCGGAGTCGTCATCGGTGCATTGTGCAGCAATTCAGGATTTGTCTCACATTCATGGGCAATGTCGATCATGGCCTGAATGAACTCGTCCAGCGTTTCCTTGCTTTCGGTTTCGGTCGGCTCGATCATGATGGCTTCGGGCACGATCAGCGGGAAGTAGATGGTGGGAGCGTGATAACCTTTATCCAGAATCCGCTTGGCGATATCGATAGTTTTGATGCCGTATTTGTCTTTCTGCCATTCGCCGCTGGCCACAAATTCATGCATACAGTAGATGTGTTTGAACGGAATTTTGTAATATTTTTCCAATTTCTTCTGGATGTAATTGGCGTTAATCACAGCATTTTCCGCCACCCGTCTCAGTCCTTTCGCACCTAACATCTTGATATAAATATAGGCTCGAAGATTTATTGCAAAGTTGCCAAAAAAGGAATGAACCTTTCCGAATGATGTTTCAGCATGGCTGTAATCCAGAAAATATTTTCCGTCTTTAAAACCGATGAGCGGAGCAGGCAGGTATTTTGCCAGATCTTCACGCACACCAATTGGTCCGGAACCGGGACCGCCGCCGCCGTGTGGAGTTGCAAAGGTTTTATGTAAATTATAATGCATGACGTCAAAACCGATTTGTCCGGGTTTAACTATTCCCAGGATGGCGTTGAAATTGGCGCCGTCCATGTAGAAAAGTCCGTCCACAGCATGAATGATCTCAGCGATCTCTTCCACCTGTTTTTCAAATAATCCCAGCGTATTGGGATTGGTGAGCATAAAGCCGGCGGTGTTTTCATCCACGTGCGCTTTCAGGTCGGCAATATCCACCATTCCGTCTTTATTGGATTTGATTTCCACCACTTCAAAGCCAGCCAGAACAACGCTGGCAGGATTTGTGCCATGAGCTGAGTCCGGCAGGATGATCTTGGTTTTGTGGAAATTGCCTTTGGCTTCGTGATAGGCTTTGATCACTTTCAGCCCGGTGAATTCACCGTGCGCTCCGGCTACCGGCTGCAGAGTAACTTTGCTGAAACCGGAAATTTCTGCCAGGGATTCCTGCAGATCGTAGAGGATTTCCAAAGCGCCTTGCACAGTATCTTCATCCTGCATGGGATGCAGATTATTGAAGCCGGCATTCCTAACCAGAGTTTCATTTATTTTGGGATTATATTTCATGGTGCAGGAACCGAGCGGATAGAAGCCTTTCTCGATACAGTGATTCATGTGAGACAATTCGAAAAAGTGGCGCATCACATCCAATTCGCTCACTTCCGGCAGTTTCACGGCGCTGCTTCTTTTATATTTGGCAGGAATACAACTGTCCAATTTCACATCAACATCATTGACAGGAAGGGTGTAGCCTTTGCGTCCGATACTGGTTCGTTCAAAAATTGTTTTAGCCATGGTTCACCTCCTGCAGAGCTTTTACCAGCTCATCCAAATCGACTTTCCTCTTCATTTCAGTCACGGCGATCAGCAGCATATTTTCCTGGCCGAATTGTTTCAGATCGATTCCCGGGAAGATGTTTTTGGCTTTCAGTTTGGAAATGATTTCAGCGGCAGAAACTGGAGTTTTAATCGTAAATTCCTTGAAGAAAGGAGCTTCGAAAGCCATTCCAAATCCATCAATTTCAGTGATTTTTTCTGCCAGGTAGTGAGCTTTTGTCGTGCTTTGCACGGCTGCTTCTTTCAAGCCTTCTTTACCCATCAGACACATGTAAACTGTTGCTGCCAGATTACAAAGAGCTTGATTAGAACAGATATTCGAAGTGGCTTTGGCACGGCGGATGTGCTGCTCACGAGCCTGCAGAGTAAGCACGTAGCTGCGTTTTCCTTCTGCATCCAAAGTAGCACCCACGATTCTTCCCGGCATACTTCTGCTCAAATCCAGATTGGTTGCCAAAAAGCCGAAGAGCGGACCGCCAAAATTCTGGGCATTCCCCAGAGCCTGTCCTTCTCCTATCACGATGTCTGCTTTGTATTCGGCAGGAGCATTCATCACAGCCAAAGAAATCGGATCAACTGCAACGATAAAAAGCGCTTTCTTGGAAGCGTGCGTAATTTCTTCCACCGCAAAAGCATTTTCGATATTACCGAAAAAATTGGGAGTCTGCAATAAAACGCAACCGGTTTCATCATCAACTGCTTTTTTAAGCTCATCCAAGTCCACGACACCGTTCCTGGCTGGAATAATTACTAATTCCACACCGACACCCACGGTGTAAGTTTTGATGACTTCCAGATACCAGGGATGGATCGTTCCGGCAATAATTGCTTTAAAATTTTTGGTTTTTCGCACGGCCATCAAAACAGCTTCGGCAGCAGCGGAAGCACCATCATACATGCCGGCGTTGGAAATCTCCATTCCGGTCAGATCGCAGATCATGGTTTGATATTCATAGATGTACTGTAGAGTTCCCTGACTCACTTCCGCTTGATAGGGAGTGTAGGCACTGTGAAATTCAGGTTTCAGCAGCACATGATCGACGGCAGCAGGAATGAAATGATCATACACACCGCCACCGAGGAATGAATTTGCCTGGCAGGTTGAAACATTCCTGGCTGCCAGTTGGGAAATCTTGCGGGAAATTTCCAGCTCGGAATAGGCATCTTCCAAGCAACAGTCTTTGTTCTGCAAGAATTTACGGGGAATATTAGCCAACAGATCAGCGAATTTTTTTACACCGATAGCAGCCAGCATTTCCTTTCGTTCCTTGTCGGTATTGGAAATAAAAGGCATTCTAAACTCCTTTAATAATTTTAATTTTTAATACAAATTTTGGTGTGCAACTTTTCTGTCAAATTAAAAGGTGGGGAAACACAATTGCCGCAAAATGCACAAAAATTAATGAAACTGTGTTTATCATGAAACCTTCCGAACGGCTGAAATACCTTCGGAACGGTGAATAAATAATGAATCTCAACCGTTGCAAAGGTTCTCGTAAACTCGACCGTTTGCAAGGTCTCGATGTGCAACTTCTGCAATTTCCTTGGTCTGATTGGTTGTTCACCACGATGGTGAACTCTAACTGTTTGATTCAAGCTGGAAGCGTTGAACCAGCATAAATGTTAACTTCGACTCGTAAGGCACGACGAGTCGAGGCGGGAATAAATTAGCTTTTGCTTCGAGTCGTCGTCGCAAAGCTCCTTACGACTCGAAGGCATGAATTTATACTCTGGTTCCCAAAGAGGGCTTTGGGAACCAGAAATTTTTATAAAAGTTATTCGACCGGAATATCGCGGAAAGTAATTGTGAAAACATTTTTCAAATCGGGAATTTCCAAGAGAAGATCGAGTCTTTTTACTGTTTGCGGTTTTTTACTGACATTATTAAATTTCATGATGCATTGAGTACCTACATCCTGAATCATCGTGATTTGTGATACTCCTTCCCGATTGCTCGCTGCGCGATGAGTACCCAGGAATATTTCGGCTTTCTGGTATTCGTTGCCATTTTCATCGAAGAATCTTAATACATCATCACGAGTATAATTTAAAATTGATATTTCTTTGTCCATGTCCAAGTTCGTTATGTTAAATACAAAGCTCACGATGCCGTTCGAATAGAAGCATTTTTGCAGTTCAAATTGCACTCCATACTGAACAATTGGCGGTTTCAAGCCGGCTGATTCGGATTGATATCCAGGTTTATTATCACTCATTTTTGTGCTTTCAATATTCTCGCCCATCAATTTTCTGATCGTATCGTTCTTTCTTAACTCCACTGTCATTCTTCCCGTGAAGTCAAGTCCGGCAATTCTTTTTGTTCTTCGATTTTTTTTACAGTTCTTTCTTACAAAAGTCAGTGCCGAGTCTGCGCAAGTCAGTGGCAAAATATCTATTTCAATCCGCTTACTATTGCCAGCACACCCATTATCATCAGCAAAGCCAACGTGAATTTTTGGAAATGCTGTTCCTGAACTTTATGAGAAAGAAGATTTCCTACGATGACACCGACAATTAATCCGGGCAGGAAAGTAATGGAATAGGAAATCACTTCTTTTGTAAATAAACCATTTAAAAAGAAAACCGGGATCGTGAAGATATTCAGCAGGAAAAAATACAGTGCCAGATTACCGCGAAATGAATGTTTTCCAAGTTGCTTGTTTGCCAGGAATATGATGATCGGTGGCCCGCTGATGGAGATACTGCCGCTCAGGAGTCCGCTGATAATACCAATCGGGATCATAGCAATTTTTTCATGTTTCAATTCTTTACGATAACCCAACAAAAGCAGAGTTCCAAATATCAATATTAAAATTCCAATGCCGACTTTGAGAATGTTGCCATCCAAAGTTACAAGCAACCGTGCTCCGAATGGCAAGCCGATAATTCCCGCCAGCAGCAGAATCCAGATTTTCTTTATATCTACTTCCTTTCGAGCAGAATATAGTACGACAATATTGATGATGATAGAATATAACATCAGGATGGGGACAGCGGTTTTGGGTGCAATGAAAAGCGTGATGAGCGGCACGGCGAGAATGGAAAAACCAAAACCTGAAAGTCCCTGCAAAAGAGCAGAAACCAAAAAAATCACCGTTCCGGCAAAAACAAAATTCATTCATCAACTCCAGCCAATTTATTGCTATTGAGAAATGAATTGTGATGTTTCTTGTCAACTTAACCTTGTCAGGGTCTCCTTCAGCTTTTCTTTCAGTTTGACCCTGCCAAGGTTTCTTTCACTGTTTCAACTTTGCGAATGGTTTTCTTTCTGAGAATCCTCATATTGAACCTTCGCAATGGTTTAAAGGATTAATACTAATGTGTCCGCTGGAGCGGAGAAATGTCATTCCAACGCGGGAGCATTGGAACGAGAAATTTTGCAAGAATCCTCGCAAAGACAGGAACTGATGGCCAATTCACCAATAACCAATAACCAGTGCCCAATGACCAATGACAAGTTCACACAATCAAATTACCCAAAATTTATAGAAGAGATTGTGAAAGAACTTTTGGGAAAGTAACAAAATTTGACTCAAACCGCAGTCCAAGACCTTTTCTTGACACAAAAGATAATCACAAAAAAATGCCGATAATGAAAAAGTCTGTATGGAATAAAAGAGTATCGCTATTCGCAGGTGCTGCGCTGCTTCTCTGGGCCGTTTTTGCCTGGACGGAAGAGACTTCTGTGACAACAGAATCACAATTCTCTGATTCACTGATGATAAATCAGGTGATCCTCGATACCTTTCCTGCCGACTCAGCATTTTTTACACCAGATTCCGTTGAACTAGATTCGACTTTTTATTCTGCGGATTCCATCGAAGTGGATTCTGTTGCCTATTCTGCGGACAGCGTGTATTATTCTGTGATTAACAAAGAGATCAAGCTCACCGGAAAATCCACAATTATTTATCACACTGCCAATATTCAATCAGATACGATCAAAATTGATATGAAAAAAGAACAAGCCTTTGCCAAAGGAAAATCCTTCATGCGGGATGGCAGCCAACTCATTCTGGGAGATGATGTTTATTATGATCTCCACACACAATGGGGATTGCTGAGCAACGGCGCCAGCAAGTTCGATAAAGGCTATTATTACGGCGATGAAATCCGCAAAGTAGATAAAAAAACTTTCGATGTAGATAATGGAATTTTTACCACCTGCGACGGACTTCATCCCCATTTTTATATTGGTTCCCGCAAATTACGCATATATCAGAATGATAAAATCGTGGGGAAACCGGTTGTTTTTTATGTGAATCATTTCCCGGTGATGGCACTGCCTTTCGGCACATTCACCATCAAAAGAGGCAGGCAATCCGGCATCCTGGTTCCATCTCCCGGCTGGAGCGACTACCATGGAAAATACCTGGAAAATATCGCCTATTATTATGCCTACAAAGATTACGCAGATGCAACCCTGGCATTGGATTATTATGAAAGAACCGGTTGGAATTTGAGCCTGCGTTCCGATTACATCAAGCGTTATATTTTTAATGGAAATTTTTCAGCAGTCCTGCAGAAAAACATCACCGGTCCCGATAAATCGACCAATGAATGGACAGTCAGCAGCCGACACCACCACGAATTCGGCAACAATACAACTTTCGATTCCAACCTGAACTTCGTCAGCAGCTCCGTCATCTGGGAAGGTAGCGACGATCCGAATGAACGCTTGAAAGAACAGATCACATCTTCCATGGCTTACAAAAAGCCTTTCCTGGGAAGCATGCTCAATATCTCTGGAAACTACACTCACGATTTGTTGGGAGATGACGTCACTTATGTTCTGAATGGTGATACGACTGTTGTGAAAGTAGAAAAAAAAGATATTGTTCTACCGCTGGTTTCCTATTCTCTGCCATCCAAACCGTTTTATGAACTTTTCATGAATGAGGAAGATGAAATTCCCGAAGAAGCCTGGTGGAAGGGATTTTCCTATTCCTACAATTTTAAGGCCGTCCAATCAGGTTATACGAAAGATCCAAAAGCTACTTTTGCGGAAGTGATCTGGAGCAATCGGGAAGATGATGAAGGAACTATCATCAACCAACATAATGCCGGAGCTAAGCATTCCGCCGGCATCAAATACAATTATAAATTGAAAGGCTGGCTCAATCTGACCCAGTCGGTAAACGGCAGCGAAAGCTGGTTTGACCGCGATGAAAACGGGAAAAAGTGGGTGCGGGGAAACGACTACAGCACCACTTCTTCAATCGGTTTCAATATGTATGGACTGAAAAAGCTGAACACCTTCTATTTGAAAGCAGTGCGTCACATCATCACACCGGGAATGAGTTTCTATTATCAACCCGATTTTTCTGAGAATGACAGATTCTACAGCTTCAGCGGTATAAACCTGAAATCGGGAGATCGGCAAAGACGTGTTACCATTTCCTTGGATAACACCTGGCAATTTAAACTGGCTGGAACTGAAAAAACCAAGGAACGCAAGATAAATGACTTCTTCAAGATCAATTCCGACATTTCCTACGATTTTGAAAACGAAGAAAATGGTTTTTCTGATATCTCTCACAGCATCCATCTGAATCCGAATAAACTTTCCTGGAAGTTTTTTACTTTCGACACCAATCCTTCCGGTACGATCACGCAGGGAACGTATGACCTGAAATTTAAAGATTGGGATTTCAAAAACTGGGATTGGGGCGTTTCCAACTGGACATTTAACCTGAAATCCAGTTTGGAATTTTCCGGAGATGCAGATTATATCGATTATTTTCCCATTCCTGAAAATGATTTTGAGACCAGTCGATTTTTCATGGAAGATTCTGTGAATGTGGAAGACGAAAGAACGATAGATACAATTGCTCAAATGGAACGGCTGAACAGCGAACGGAAAAACTGGTCGATTTCATTTTCTCATTCCTACAACACAACGAAAGCGCAATATGAAATCCACGATTACAGCAGCGATCTGCGGATGAAGATTTCGGCTAAAATCTCTAAAAACTGGACGATTGCCTACGATAATTATTATAATCTGGAAACGGATGAAATGGTGTCGCACAGTTTCACCATCACGCGCAATCTGCATTGCTGGACGCTGTTTTTCCGCTACACCCAGCAGGGCGATTACTGGAATTATCGCTTGCAGTTGTTCAATATAAAATTGCCGGATGCCCTGATGTTCAGGACGTCCGATCATAAGAAGTAACTCACCCTGCTGTCCCTCTCTTCAAAAACAAGAGAGGGAACATGAGAATATTTGAGAGAATAAGCCAAAACTCCGGCTTTGAGATTCGCAATCAGGCTGATTGCGGTACGAGGAGATTATGAAAAAAGCAGTATTTTTAGACCGAGACGGAACAATCAACCCGGATGAATTCGGCTACATCAGCCAGCCGGAAGATTTCCATCTGTTTCCTTTTGCAGCCGAAGCAATCTCGATCCTGAATAAACTGGATTTTCTGGTGTTTATTGTCAGTAATCAATCGGGAATTGCGCGGGGATTTTACACCGAAAAAGATCTGGAAAAAGTTCATACTAAAATGCTGGCAGAACTTGAACAAAACGGAGCCCAGGTAACTGATATTTTCTACTCTCCGTATCATCAGGAGGGGACAATCGAGCCCTTTAATATCGAACATGAAGATAGAAAACCAGGTTTAGGAATGTTCAAACAGGCTCTGCAGAAATATCAGTTTCCTATTAAAGATTCTTTCATGATCGGTGATAAATATTCCGATATTGCTTTTGGCAGAAAGGCAGGATTAACCACGATCCTGGTACGTTCCGGCGAAGGCAACGCAGAATTCCTGCAAAAAAGAAAAGAATGGGAACAAAAACCGCATTATATTGTAAATGATCTGCTGAGTGCAGTGAGAATAATTGAGGAATTGGAGAATAAGTGATAAAGATTTTTTTAATGTTGTTAATAGTGATATTGTTGATTTCCTGTGGAACAACCACCGGACCGGCCGCAAACAAAGATGCACCGACAAATTTGATCGCCTTCAGCACCGTAAATGATCAAATTCAATTGGAATGGGAAGATAATAGTAACGTAGAGATCGGTTTTATTATCGAACGAAAACAAGCCGATCTGGAATTTGCTGCCATCGATACGACATCAGCGGACGCAGTAGAGTTTCTGGATACGCAGGTGGAATTGGAAAATGTTTACACCTACCGCGTTTCAGCTCTTTTCAATAATGATGTTTCCGATTTTAGTAATGAAGTTACGATTGAGTTAACTTCCATCTCACCAACGAACCTTACAGCTTACAGTACGGCTAATTATGAAGTAATTCTGGATTGGGAAGATCGCTGTTCGGAAGAAACCGGATTCGTGATCGAGCGCAAAACGAATGATCTGGAATTTGTGATAATCGATACAACTTCTGCCAATACGATCGAATTTCCGGATGAAAACGTAGAGACCGGCAATCATTACAGTTATCGGGTTGCTGCCCTGATTGCAGATGAAATTTCTGCCTGGAGCAACGAGGTTTCTATTGAGCTGGCTGTCTGGTTGAATGGGTTGGAATTCGGTACAGAACAAACCCTGGATATCGTAACCTGGAATGTCCAGAATTTTCCCAAAGCAGGGCAGACGACAGTAGATTATCTGACCCAGGCTATGCTGGTGATAGATGCCGAGGTTTATGCTTTGCAGGAAATTGAAAGTGCTTCTTATTTTAATACATTACTTGAACAGCTCAACCTGCTGGACACCGAGAACAGTTGGGCCGGATATAGAGCGAACAGCGCAGCCTACGATATAAATCTGGCTTATATTTATAAAGAAAGCAGCATCCAGATGAATGATGTTTATGAGATTTATGAAAATGACTGGTCTGCTTTTCCACGCAGTCCGTTAGTTATGGAATTATCATATCTCGGGCATGACATCGTAATCATTGCGAACCATCTGAAAGCCGGAGGAACCGGCGAAGATGAAGCGCGCCGCCTTGATGCCTGCGGAAAATTGGACACCTATATTTTACAGAATCTGCCGGATGCGGAAGTTGTTGTTTTGGGAGATTTGAATGATTCACTCACCGATCCGGTCTCATCCAATGTTTTTGTGGATTTCCTGGATAAACCGGATGAATATGTATTTGCTGATATGGAAATTGCTCAGGGACCCACAGCCTATTGGTCTTATCCCAGCTGGCCCAGTCATCTCGACCATATTTTGATAACCAATGAACTTTTTGAGGAATTGGAAAATGCAAATTCAGGCTGTGAAACAATCCTGGTTGATGAATATCTGGATGGCGGCTGGTATGAATATGACAATCATATTTCCGATCACCGACCGGTTGGTTTAAAATTGGAATTATAATAAACAGGAGTGATTATGCGAAGTTCCATTCTGATTCTTTGTTTCATTTTTTTAACGTTTTTTTTAGCAGCGGAAATGCCCTACGTTCCTGGTGACATCATGATCCGGATCAAGCCGGAGACGGATTCCGGAGAATCGATAAATTCCCTGGAAAATGATTTTCAGCAGTTTGGTTTGAAAGAAAAAATCCTGCTTTCCAGGCGGATGAATATCTGGCTGTTTTCTTTTCAGGAAGGCATCGAAAACGATTCCGAAATTTTGAATTCGGTCAAAAATCATCAGATTGTTCAGGCTGCGCAGTTCAATCATTACGTGCAGGAAAGACAGATTTTCCCGGACGATACCTCTTTCGACCTGCAATGGAACATGCATAATACCGGGCAAGGCAGCGGCACGGAAGATGCCGATATCGATGCACCGGAAGCCTGGGAATTTACCACCGGAGGAGTAACTGTTCTGGGTGATACTCTCGTAATTGCCATCATTGATGGCGGCTGCGATCTTACTCATGATGATTTGAATCTTTTTAAAAATGTGAATGAAATTCCCAACAACGGAATCGATGATGATGAAAATGGCTACATAGATGATTATGACGGCTGGAATGCCTACAATCATACCGGTTCAGTTCCCAGCCACAGCCACGGAACGCACGTATCGGGAATTGCGGGAGCAATTGGGAACAATGGTCTTGGAGTTAGCGGCGTAAACTGGAATGCGAAGATCATGTCGATAGCCGGTTCATCCAGTGTGGAATCGGTGGTAGTGGAAGCTTACGGATATGCTTTGGAAATGCGCCAGCTCTGGAACGAAACCAACGGAGCTTTGGGCGCTTTTGTGATTTCCACAAATGCATCTTTCGGAGTTGATTACGGCAATCCTGCCAATTTCCCACTCTGGTGTGCCATCTATGACTCACTCGGCATGGCGGGAGTTTTGAGTTCCGCAGCCACCATGAATGCCAATGTAAATATCGATCTGGTGCATGACATGCCCACTGCTTGCGATAGCGATTATCTGATCACCGTGACCAATACTACGAATAACGATTTGAAGCACGGTATGGCAGCTTACGGCTTGGAATGCATTGATTTGGGTGCTCCGGGAACCAGCGTTTATTCTACGAATTATAACAACGGATATACCTATAAAACCGGAACTTCGATGGCAGCGCCGCATGTGGCTGGTGCTGTTGCATTCCTGTTTTCAGCAGCTACCGAAGAATTTCTTCTGGAATATGAGCAAAATCCTGCCGAGAAATGTTTGGAGATCAAACAATTTATTCTGGCAGGAGTTGATACTTTATCGTGCCTGATGGGAGCGACCGTTTCCGGCGGAAGATTGAATATTTATAACTCCGTCGATCTGATGTTGAATCCGGTATCTGCACAGGAAGAGCTGATTACTCCGAAAATGGATCTTTCTAATTATCCGAATCCCTTCAATCCATCGACGACAATATCGTTTTCTCTCACAACTGAGACCACTGATAACACAGAGTTGATAATCTATAATTTGAAAGGACAAAAAATAAATTCATTACCTGTCACCCTGAGCGGAGTCGAAGAATCAATTACCTGGAATGGAACAGATCAAAAAGGAAAACCGGTATCATCAGGAATTTATTTCTATAAATTAAATATAGAAAATTCGCCTGTGAAGAAAATGCTTTTGATGAAATAAATTGTCGACCTCATCCCCAGCCCTTCTCCTATCGAGTAGAAGGGAGGAAAATAGGAGCTATAATGAATAAACTACTCTTTGCACTTTGCACTTTGCTCTTTGCCGTTCTTTGGTCGGAAGAGCTTCCCAAAATTGAATACGAAAAACTTGCCGTGGGGGAAGAACAAACCCTGGAGATCATGACCTGGAATATCCAGAATTTTCCCAAAAGTGAATTTGCGATCGATTATGCTGCCCAGGTGATAAATGCGATCGATCCCGATATAATCGGCTTGCAGGAAATCGAAAGTGATTCGGCATTCTTCAGTCTGGTAAATGAACTCAATGATTTGGATAAACACAACTGGAGCGGTTATCGGGCCAATCGCAATTATTGGAAACAGGAACTGGCTTTCATCTATAAAACCGATTTGATCGGAGTTGATAAAATCTATGAGATTTTTTATGGGGATTATAAACCTTTTCCGCGCAGTCCGCTGGTGATGGAGTTCACTTATAACGAACAGAAAATTGTAATTATCGATAATCATTTAAAAGCCAGCAGAGGACCGGAAAATGAAGCGCGCCGTCGGGATGCGGTGCAGAAACTGGATGCTTACATTCTGGAAAATTTTTCCGACGCCAATGTGATCGTGCTGGGTGATATGAACGACCAGCTTGTCTATCCGGGCACTGAAAATGTTTTTACGACTTTCCTGGAAAAACCGGCGGAATATAGATTCGTCGATTATGAAATTGCCCAAAATGACAGCGCCGATTGGAGCTATCCCTATTGGAAATATCGCGGTCACATCGATCACATTCTCATCACCAACGAACTGTTTGACGAATTTGAAAAGTCTGGTTCTTTTGTAAAAGTTATAGCCGTCGATAAATTCATGGAAGGCGGAGATGAGGCGCGCTACAAATACATCAGCGATCATCGTCCGGTGGTGGTGAAGTTGAAGTTTGAGGTGGTAGAGGAAGATAAGTAGCCACGAAGGCACAGAGACACAAAGGTCACGATTTAAAATCAAGTCGGTTCAATCGTCTCGATTAGGATTTTGTACTTTTTTTTTGATGACGAGTTCTTGTTAATTCACCTTCGGAACGGTCGCAGAACCTTCCGAACGGTGAGAATGGATTGCCAGAAAATCTGCCAAAGTTTACTGGAAGTATCCCCCCAAAACTTTGATTAAGTAATTGAAAGAAAATCCTGAAATCCTGTTATCCTGTCCATTTCCAAAAACATGAGATTCTTCCAAAGAACAATCCGGCAACCGCCGGATCAGAAAGACAGGTTTGTTAATTCACCTTCGGAACGGTCGCAGAACCTTCCGAACGGTGAGAATAGATTGCCAGAAAATCTGCCAAAGTTTACTGGAAGTATCCCCCCAAAACTTTGATTAAGTAATTGAAAGAAAATCCTGAA
>JAUSOT010000059.1 GCA_030656075.1 Candidatus Cloacimonadales bacterium | reverse complement strand
AATAGGGTCTTTAACAATATAAGTGAAGTAGAACAGAAACTTGTGGAAGCATTAGTTGATTTGAATCTGAATAAACAAGAAGTAAAGAGTATGACATTATTTAACTGGATATTAATATGATTGACAGCGGTTTGGTATTAGGAGAGGGAGAAGCCGTGAGGCTTCTTCCTTATCCGACCACATTGAGCGAGATGAAAAGCAAGAAGAACGTGGCGTGCGCCAACCAATCTTTAAAGATTTATTCAGGAAATATTAGTCCAATTTCACGTTTCGCACTTTCGATACTGTCGGAAGCATGAACAGAATTTTCACCTTTGGAAGTGCCATGCACGGCTCTGATCGATCCTAAATTGGCTTTGGTGCTGTCAGTGTTTCCTACTAATTCGCGCAGTTTCAACACCGCATCTTCCCTGCTCAACATTGCTCCCACGATTTTACCGGAACGCATGAATTCGCTCAAACTTGCAAAGAATGGCTTTCCAACGTGTTCAGCATAAAATTTGTTAGCCAGTTCTTCATCCATCTTGAACATTTTCAGTTTTTCGATCTCAAAACCATTTTCTTCCACTTTTGACAGGATTTGTCCGATTTCATTTCTGCCGGTAGCGTCAGGTTTTATCAAAAATAAAGTATTTTGTTTCATATCAACTCCATTAATTTTTTTACTTTTATAATAGCCTCTTCCGTCCCGCACCTAAATACGTAAACATATTTAGGTGCGGGACACCTTCTCCAGTGGAGAAGGAAAAGTAACTTGAAAGTATTATGTTCCTTTTATTTTTCTCAAATTATTTTTCTGATTAATAATACTTATTTCGCCCTCTCCCTTGGGGAGGGTTGGGATGAGGCAAACAAAAAACACTCTATAGTTTTTATTAATGCAAAAAATTGATCCAACCTTCTTATTGCAAGGAAAATGTTTGACATCTCGTTTTGGTCAGATTTTTGAACACAAAAAAGTTAAATAATTTTTTGGGAGGATAAATAAAATTGCATAAACTAATTGATGGAAATAAAAAGTTTATCGAAGCATTCCAAACAGAGCAAGAGTTATACAAAAGTCTGGCAGATAAAGGCCAACATCCCAAAGTTTTGTGGGTTGGTTGTTCCGATTCGCGCGTTGTGCCGGAATTTATCGTTAATGCCAAGGTTGGAGATCTGTTTGTCACTCGCAATATCGCCAATATCATTCCACCCGCAGAAGCAGATGATAGCTGTACGAGTTCTGTTTTGGAATACGCTGTTTTGCATTTGGAAGTTAAGCATATTGTAATTTGCGGACATACAGGCTGCGGAGGGATAACTGCGGTTGTGAAAGGCACTCCAAAAGACACTAAAATTCATGAATGGCTAAAACATGCTTGCCAATCAAAAGAATTAACTATTGATTCAAACAGAAATGAGCTGGTTTTGAACACGATCAAGGATAACATCCTACTCCAAGCAGAGAATTTACTTACTTTCGACTATGTAAAAGAGAGATTTGATCAAGGCTTACTGCATATCCATAAATGGTTATATGATATGAATTCCGGAAAGATCTCATTTTTCGATGATATTAATTGGAATCCGTTAAACCGATAACACTCCCTTCCGAAGCTTATCTTTCAAATTCTCTGATGAAGAAGATTCGGAAGGTTGAATAGGCGCTTACGAAACCAAACTTACCAACAAGTTGTTGTGAAATTTAAATTACAGAAACTCCTCATTCCTCCCGAAAGCCTTCGGGACATTTGGGAATGCAATTTTTTGAAAAGTTTTACTTTGATTTTTTATGTGTAGAAGTATTTTTCGAAATGAAATTTCTTTATCAATTGTGTTCCCAAATCGGAATTTGGGAACAAGCAGGCTCACGAGTGGGCAAGTTGCAATGTTCGCTGAATCAATTTTCCATAGATTCCATCTATGGTTATTAACATTTAATCTTTTCAGGATTATAAAGAAATTGATCCCACTCGAAGAGTGGTCGTTTTTCTATGCTTGTAAAAGAAAATAATTAGAATATCAATGCGTAGATTTTTAATTGAAAACTTTCCGAATCTCAGTTGAAAGAATTCCTTTGGGGGAAGCTTCGGAAAGTGGCTGTTACCTTCCGAACAACAGAGGTTTTAAAAAATCCTTGACTCGTGGGTATGAGGTTAAGATTTTGAGCACGAATTTTTAATAACAAAGGAGGAAATACAAGATGGCAGAAAAAAAAGCGATAACATCGTTTGCGCAGGAAGGAAAAACATTCCCACCTTCAGCAGAAATCAGAAATAGTGCTTACATATCATCAGTTGAGCAGTATCAGGAAATGTGGGAAAAATCAATTAAAGATCCGGATGGTTTTTGGTTGGAACAGGCAAAAACTTTACATTGGTTCAAAAAACCGACCAAAGGTCTCAAATACAATTGGGATACTAAAAACCGGATAATCGAACATACCTGGTTTGAAGATGGTGAAATGAATGTAAGTTACAACTGTTTGGACAGACATCTGGGTACTCCGATCGAAAATAAGACAGCAATCCTATGGCAGGGTGAAGCTGAAGACAATGTAAAAAAATACACCTACAAACAACTTCACGCAGAAGTTAGCAAATTTGCTAATGTTCTAAAATCTAAAGGAATCCAAAAAGGCGATAGAATTGCTATTTATATGCCGATGGTTCCGGAACTGGCTATAGCGATGTTGGCCTGCACAAGAATCGGAGCGATCCATTCCATCATTTTCGGTGGGTTCAGCGCAGATGCTATCAAAGGTAGAGTAAACGATTCAGATTGCAAAATGCTGATCACTTCCAATGTTTCTCTTCGTGCCGGTAAACATATTCATTTAAAAAATATTGCAGATGAAGCATTAAAAGATACACCAACTATAGAAAGTGTTATCGTTACGGAAGTTAACGATGAGCCTTGTCACATGAAAGCAGGAAGAGATTTCTGGTATCATGATGAAATGGCAAAAGCAGATGCTGTTTGCGAAGCCGTTCATATGAAAGCAGAAGATCCGTTATTCATTCTTTATACATCCGGTTCCACAGGAAGTCCAAAAGGTGTTGTTCACACCACTGCCGGTTATTTGATGCACACGACTCTTACTCACAAATATATATTCAATATTCACGATGATGACGTTTATTGGTGTACAGCAGATATCGGTTGGGTTACCGGACACAGCTACATCGTTTACGGACCGCTCGCCAACGGCGCAACCTCGGTTATGTTTGAAGGCGTTCCAACTTATCCCGATGCAGGACGCTTCTGGCATATAGTTGATAAATTTAAAATCACCGTTTTCTATACTGCTCCTACAGCGATCAGAGCTTTGATGAGGTTAGGTGATGATTGGGTAGAAAAATACAAATTGGATTCTCTGAGAATTCTTGGCACAGTTGGTGAACCGATCAATCCTGAAGCCTGGATATGGTATCATGAAAAAGTCGGTCATGAAAAATGCCCGATCGTTGATACCTGGTGGCAAACTGAAACAGGCGGAATCTTGATCACTCCTCTTCCGGGCGCTCATACTTTGAAACCGGGCAGCGCTTCCCAACCATTCTTCGGTGTCGAACCGGTTATTTTAAGAGATGATTCATCTATTTGTGACCGCAATGAAGGTGGAAAACTCTGCATCAAAAAACCGTGGCCTGGAATGATGAGAACCATGTGGGGCGATCACGACCGCTTCATAGACACATATTTCACTATGTATAATGACATTTATTTTGCCGGCGATGGCTGCCGTATAGATATGGATGGTGATTATTGGTTAATGGGAAGAATAGATGATGTTGTTAATGTATCCGGTCACAGGATTGGAACTGCAGAAGTTGAAAGCGCTCTCGTAAGCCATCCTGCCGTTGCCGAAGCCGCAGTAACACCGATTCCGCATGAGATCAAAGGACAAGGATTATATGCTTTTGTTACTCTTATTGCCGGCATTGAAGAGACAGATGAATTAAAGAAGGAACTTATAAAGCATGTTCGTAAGGAAATCGGACCGATCGCTGCACCTGAAGCTATTCAGTGGGCACCTTCACTTCCCAAAACACGTTCAGGAAAGATCATGCGTCGTATCTTACGTAAGATCGCTGAAAATGATACATCAAATCTGGGTGATATTACAACACTGGCAGATCCAAGTGTTGTTGAACATCTGATAGAAGAAAGAAAAACAATAAAGTAACAATTTATTAAAATATGGCCGGAACTGTATTATCGGTTCCGGTTTTTTTAAGAAAGGAGAGGAGATGTCTGAGAAGAAAACTATGAATAGAAATTTTGTAGTATTTGGCGCAATTTTGATTCAACTTTGTCTGGGCGCGATCTATGCCTGGTCGGCATTTACTGGAAAACTTACCGCTGCTGATGGTGCATTTCATCTTAGTAAAACACAGACTCAAATAATATTCTCACTCGGTCTTGCATCATTTGCTGTAGTAATGGCATTAATTGCTGGTAAATGGCAAGCTAAAGTTGGACCCAGAGTAGTTGCTATTACTGGTGGTATTGTAATGGGACTTGGTTACGTTATTGGTGGTCTTTCCGGTAGTAATTTTTGGGGAATATTGATAGGAGTTGGATTGTTAGGCGGAGCTGGAATAGGTCTTGGATATGTTTGCCCAATAGCAACTTGCGTAAAATGGTTTCCTGATAAAAAGGGTTTGATTACTGGTCTTGCTGTAGCTGGATTCGGTTTTGGTGCACTGATTTGGATCAAATTGACTAGTGGATTTGTATTTGGTCCAGTCGACTTGTCTCCGGGATGGAAAGGTTTATACGGAGCAGGATGGACAGTGAGTAATGTTTTCATTCTTTATGGTGTGTTGTTTGCAGTTTTAGTAGGACTTGGTTCAATAGCTATGGTCAATCCCCCTGAAGGATGGAAACCAAAAGGATGGACACTTCCAACCGGAACCGCAGCAAGCAGTTCAGGTGAAAAATCTTTTACAGTTAGCCAAATGGTTCGCACAAAGCAATACTGGAGTCTGTTTATTACATTTATGGTAGGAGCAACTGCGGGACTTATGGTTATTGGAGTTATCGGTTTATTTGGTAAAGATGCTCTTACCACTCGCGGTGGTATTGATGCTACCAATGCAATAGTTATTACAGGCACAGCCATGGGTTTATTTTATGCATTGATGAACGGACTTGGCCGCATCATTTGGGGATCTCTTTCTGACAAACTCGGCCGTAAAAACTCTATTGTTATCATGAGTTTGCTTCAGGGTGTGATGATGATTGTCTTCTATTTTATTGGTTCAATGGAATGGGGTCTCTACCTGGGTGCTGCTATTATCGGATTTAACTTTGGTGGTAATTTTGCTCTCTTCCCTGCTGCAACTGCAGACTTTTTCGGGAATAAAAGCGTCGGCACAAACTACCCCTGGGTATTTATGGCTTATGGAGTCGGCGGAATTGTTGGCCCAATTTTAGGTGGTGCAATGGGAGATGCAAAAGTGTGGATGTGGGCATTTATACCAGCCGGAATTGCTTGTTTTATAGCTGCTGCTATTGCCATGTCGCTTAAACCACCTAAAATGAAAGTAGCTTAATATATAGTTTGATGAAATTTGAAGAGGTTGCGAAAGCAGCCTCTTTTTTATTTCCTTCACCTTCATTGTATTTGATTCAATCTATTTTTTATTTAGAATTCACGAACTTTTTCCAATCAGAAAATTGAGAAGAGAGTAAAACATCTCTGCATGTATTTTGAACTTTCTAACTCCAAGAGAAAAGATCTTAATAATTTTCAAAAACCAATTCTTGAATAATCAATTATTATGATAAGTTCTAAACATTTTAACGGCTTAATTTCTTGACACCAATCCTGAAGTGCAATTTTCGGTAAGAAAAATTTCGGAGGTGAAATGGCTATTAAAAAGCTGTCAAAATTGATCGAACTCGCTCAGACAATTCCTAAAAAACGCGTCGTAGTTGCCTATGCCCAGGATGAAACGACCATCCTGGCCACTAAAAGAGCGATAGAGCTTAATTTTGCCGAATTCACCCTTGTTGGTGATAAAAAAGTAATACTCAAGATCTTTGCTGAGCAAGATATCGATCCTGGTCTCTATAAAATTATTGATGAACCGGATGAGATGGAAGCAGGTCATAGATCAATGAAACTCTTACAAAATGGTGAAGGTGAAGTGTTGATGAAAGGTTTGATCTCAACTGATAAACTATTGAAATGCATGTTGGATAAAGAATACGGATTGATGATCCCGGATGCTACACTTACTTCCATTTCCATTGCCGAAATTCCCAATTATCATAAGCTGCTGATCTTTGCCGATGCAGCCTTCATACCCCGCCCGAATATCGATCAAAAAATCGCTATGACCAATTATGTGATTGAAACTGCCAGAAAAATTGGCGTCTTAAGGCCAAAAGTAGCGATCATTTCCTTCTCGGAAAAACTTAATCCGAAAATTCCCACCGCCGTGGATGCAGCCTTCATTTCCAAGATGGCAGACCGCAATCAGATCAAAAACGCCGATGTGGATGGACCGCTCTCCATAGATCTTTCGATCGATTCCGACAGCCTGCATTACAAAGGTGTGACCAGTTGCGTGCAGGGAAATGCGGATTGTCTTGTTTTCCCTTTTTTGGAAGTGGCTAATGTCTTCTACAAATCACTGACCTATTTCGCTCATGCTGATATGGCCACAGCTATCGTGGGAACCAAAATTCCTACCACTCTTTCATCAAGAAGTGATTCAGTGAGAAATAAACTATATTCTCTTGCTTTTGCCTGCTTAAGGGCAGATCAAGAATTACAAAATAATATTGAAATCGAGGATGTTTAATGAAAATCGCCCTTGCTTCCGACCATGCCGGATTTGAACTGAAAGAAGCCATAAAGGAATTCCTGAAGAAACATGAAATCGTTGATTTTGGCGCTTTTTCAGAAGAATCAATGGATTATCCCGACTCGGGATTTGCCGCAGCCAAGGCAGTAGCCGATAAAACCTGTGATCGTGGAATTTTGATCTGCGGAACAGGTTTGGGAATGAGCATTGTCGCCAATAAAGTGCCGGGAATCCGGGCAGCACTTTGCCACACAGTTCAATACGCCACACTTTCCCGCAAACACAACAATGCCAACGTTTTGGTTCTGGCTGGAAGATTTATCTATAAATATTTAGCTGATGATATCATTAAAGCCTGGCTGGCAACTGGTTATGATGGTGGCAGACATCAAAATCGAATCGATAAAATAACCGAATACGAAAGGAGCTTAAGATGTTGAATATAAAAAAGAATGATCCCGAATTGTATGAAGCGATGTACAATGAATTGAGAAGGCAAAGTGAAAACCTGGAATTGATCGCCTCGGAAAACTTTGTTTCCAGAGCTGTATTGGAAGCCGTTGGATCGGTCTTGACCAATAAATATGCGGAAGGCTATCCCTACCGCTGGAGCAAAAAAACCGACAAGATCAACTACAAACTTTATGGCCGTTATTACGGCGGCTGCGAATATATTGATAAAGTTGAAGAACTGGCAATTGAAAGAGCCAAAGAAATCTACGGTTGCGAACATGCCAATGTGCAGCCTCATTCAGGCTCTCAGGCAAATATGGCAGCATATTTTGCCATCATCAAACCGGGCGATACAATCCTCAGCCTGGAACTTACTCATGGCGGTCACCTCACGCACGGACATCCGCTCAGTTTCTCCGGTTCGCTTTTCAATATCGTTCCTTACGGTGTGAACAAAGAAACAGAACAATTTGATTATGATGAAATCCGTAGAATTGCTTTGGAAGTGAAACCGCAAATGATCCTGGCAGGAGCCAGCGCTTATCCACGCAAAATAGATTTCCAAAAATTCCGTGAAATAGCAGATGAAGTTGGCGCTAAATTCGTGGTTGATATGGCTCATATTGCCGGATTAGTTGCAGCTGGCTTACATGAATCACCTGTTCCCTATGCCGACATCGTGACGACCACAACTCACAAAACCCTGCGTGGACCGCGTGGTGGAATGATCCTCTGCAAAGATGAATTCGCCAAAGAAGTTGACCGCTGGGTCTTCCCCGGCACACAAGGCGGACCATTGATGCATGTGATCGCCGGCAAAGCGGCAGCCTTCAAGGAAGCGCTCCAACCTGAATTCAA
This sequence comes from Candidatus Cloacimonadales bacterium, assembly GCA_030656075.1. Classification (GTDB taxonomy): domain Bacteria; phylum Cloacimonadota; class Cloacimonadia; order Cloacimonadales; family TCS61; genus B137-G9. Next base: position 3,181 of record JAUSOT010000059.1, on the reverse strand, counting down.
AGAATACCAGAAACAGATCATCAAGAATGCTGCTGCCCTGGCGAAAGCTTTGAATGATAAAGGTTTTAACCTGGTTTCGGGTGGAACGGATACGCATCTGATGCTGCTGAACCTGGGAACCGAAGAAGAAGGCGGACCGAGTGGAAAAAAAATGGAAGGCAGCCTCGATCTGGCCGGCATTACTGCTAATAAAAACACTGTTCCTTTCGACACCCGCAAACCATTCGTAGCTTCCGGGATCAGACTGGGAACTCCCGCCGTCACAACCAGAGGTATGAAAGAAGCTCAAATGACTCAGATCGTTGAATTTATCAGTCAGGTTCACCGGAACTACGATGACGAAGAAAAACTTGCTTCCATCAAAAACGAAGTTCGTGAATTCTGTGCTCAATTCCCACTGTATGCTGATTTGCTGGAAGAAAATAAATAGTACAACCCCCTCAATCCCCCTAATTAGGGGGAGGAAAGGGTATTTGTAACCTTCAGGGTTTTAACAAATATTATAGATCTTTGAACATAAAAAAGTTGTCTTTCTGAGGAATTCTTCATCGTATTATCTCACGAAGAATCTCACTTTTTTTCAAATTGGGGAAGTCTCTTTATAACTTTCCCACATTTTATAATAGAAAACAATGAAAGAAAATGAGGGAAAGTAAAAATTGTAATGTTTTATATTAACCCCCTCGATCCCCCTTGACAGGGGGAAGATAGCAGGACTTGACTCGCAATGAACGCAGCGAATGTGAATTGAGGACTGCGTTTAGGAAATCGTTCTCGCTCCAAATTTAACACAGGGGGTGGGGGTTGTAGGAATGAAAACGTTTTGAAATTGAGTTTATGATTAATGATAGATCAAACCAAACCCCCTTTAATTCCCCCTTTCAAGGTGGATTAAGCGGAACTGGAAGTTAAATGGATGTATTCGCTCATTCGCTCTGGTCGCTGGTGCTGTTGCCGGGACCGCCTTCGGTGGAAAAAGTAATATTCGGCATTGCACCGGATGTGATCGTGTTTTCCACCAGTCTCACGGTTCAAGCCTTCAAAGGAAAAATGCAGCCCGGTTTCAAAACCAGAGACCAGATGATGGAATGGTATCACCGACCGGAAAACAAATGGGCGCTGAATCTATACAAATGGACGCATTCGCTGGTTGTTTGGACTGCTCTGCTTCTTCCCACTTTTTTCATCTGGATGAAACTTACCGGCAATGTTCCCTGGTTTTTGCTGGCTGCACCCATCCATATCCTGATGGATATTCCCACTCACAATAACAACTCATTCCCAGTACAATTTCTCACGCCGCTTTCCAAATTCAAAGTGAATGGAATGCATTGGTCGAAACCAATCGTTTTTATAGGAAATTATGTTTTGATCATTGCAGCAATTTATTTCCGCATGTTTGCATTTGGAAAGTAGTCTGTAACAAATCGGGTTGCGGGTTAAACCTTGCGAATGATGCGTTGTTTTTTTTTTGAAAACAATCGCTGGAATTCTCTTGCTTGACTAATGGTTTGAACAGAGAAATTCTTTCTTATTAGCCTTTTATCCTTCGCAGTGCTACGGAAATTGAACGCAATGGGTGGAAGAAAATTGAAAATTGAAGATTGAAGATTGAAACCACGAATTTCACGAATTATCTCTAATTTTCATATCTTTCTGAGGAATTCTCTCAAACATTCTACGAAGAATCTCGTTCCAATGATCTTCGTTGGAATTCAACTTCCCCGCTCCTGCGGACTTTTGTAAAATAATCTGGGACTATGAGAGAAAGAGACCTGTTTCATTCTGATGTCCAAAGAGTCGGTTTCCAGTAAACTGGAAGCCGACTCTTAGTTGAACATTTCGATGTTTCAGGTTTATGAGTAAATAAAAAATTATTATCTTTACAGCATCATAGGAAAAATAAATATCAGATTTGTATATGGGAAATTGATTCGATTGTTTTATTTGAAGTCTAAAATGAAAATTAAATTTATTCGATTTAGTATTATTCTTTTTCTTACCTTCGGTTTCACAAATATTCCTGCCCAAGATGCGCAAAACTATTCTTCCGAAACTGAAAAGGTCGTTAAAGTAGCTGTACGAGCTTTTAGCGGAGTTGACAAAGCAACAAATAGATGGTCGGCAACCATTGATTATCTTTCCAGCCCAATCTCATCTTAACCGATTACACTTTGCCCCAATTCACCGGATTTGAAGCATTGGAAATCGTCAAAAAAGTTATTCCGGATATTCCGTTTATCATCGTAAAGGGGGTCTCGGAAGAAATGGCAGCTGATTCCATTAAAAGAGGTGCTTGGGATTATGTTCTCCAGGATAACTTGATAAGATTAACTCCGGCAATTGAAAATGCTTTTAACTAAAATTTAGCTTTACAACATTCGACAATAATCCCATTCATACAAAATAATGTGAAAGAGATTACAATTTATTGTTTATTTGGAAAATCTGAAAGAGATAAATGAATTACTGGAAAAACTGGGTCAAAAACCCAAATATAAGATTATCTCATGACAGTGAGAAATTCGCAAATGATTTACCCGTGCCCATCGAGAGCGGAATTGAATAGTTATCCGACTTCAATCAGCTTACGCTGAGAAAGGCGGGTGGTAGAATTAAACTGGAGTTTGTTTATGAAAAATGAAGAAATGAAGAAATCAATATTCACTTAGCTGATAACGGGATTGGAATTCCGTCTGGCATGGATTTGAAAAAAAGCAGTTCTATGGGAATTCAAACCATGTTTTCACTGGTCGATTATCAGTTAAAAGGAGAAGCAACTTATCTGGTCGAGAATGGTTTGAAGTGGCATTTGAAGTTTAGAGACGATTTAAATAAATTGAGAGTGTGATTTTGAGAAGACGAGAGGGAGAGACTTTGAGAGGGCGAGAGGGGGAGAAAACGAGAGATGAGAAGTGAGAAATGAGAAAAAGAACTGATCATTATATAGCCCATGAATTTATTCGTGGGAATTAATTAATTATTGGAGACTTTGAGAGGGCGAGAAGGCGAGAGGGGGAGAAAACGAGAGATGAGAAGTGAGAAATGAGAAAAAGAACTGATCAATAAATAGCCCATGAATTTATTCGTGGGAATTAATTGCATCCCATAAAAAGACGAAAGGCAAAAGACAAAAGAAAAAAGTTCTTTGTAAACATGAATTCATTTGATAAATAGAATT
>JAUSOT010000047.1 GCA_030656075.1 Candidatus Cloacimonadales bacterium | reverse complement strand
AAATCCTGAAATCCTGTTATCCTGTCCAACATTCAAACCAGACATTCTTCCAAAGAACAATCCGGCAACCGCCGGATCAGAAAGACAAACATCCTTTTGTGTTCTCTGTGCTCTCTGTGTCTCTGTGTTCTCCTGCAAACCAAGCTTGACACAAAATCCCATCCAATATTTTAGGAATTGTGAGTACGGCATAACTGACCGTAGAATCACATATTATGAAATGGAGAAGTAAAAAAATGGAAAACATTAATCAGTTGCTGCAAGTACGACGTGAAAAACTGGAAAAAGTGAGGAAATTGGGAATCAATCCGTATCCCAACCGCTGTAAACGTACGCACAAGATCGGTGAACTGATTGAGAAAAAAGATAAATTCCTGGAAAGTGGAGAAAAGATAATTATCGCTGGGCGTTTGAATGCCATGCGCCGACAGGGAAAAGTCGGCTTTGGCAATGTTTCGGACGACACTGGTAAAATCCAGATTTTCGTGCGCAAAGACAATGTGGGCGAGGAAAACTATGAAATTTTCAAGCTTTTTGATCTGGGTGATTTCATGCAAATCGAAGGCGACTGCTTTGTAACCCGGATGGGCGAATATTCCGTGCGGGCCAGCATGGTGACGATGCTGGGAAAAACTCTGCTGCCACTTCCGGTTGTGAAAGAAAAAGTTGTAGATGGCAAAGTAGAGCGTTACGATGAATTTCACGACATCGAACTGCGCTATCGTAAACGCTACTTGGACTTATTGTTAAATCCGGAAGTGAAAGATACATTTGTTACCCGATCCAAAATGATCAAATCGATGCGGGATTTTCTGGATGCCAGAGGTTTCGTAGAAGTGGAAACACCTATCTTGCAGCCACTTTACGGCGGCGCTAATGCACGGCCATTCGTCTCGCATCACAATACGCTGGACGTGGATCTTTATCTGCGAATTGCCCTGGAATTATATTTGAAAAGACTGATCGTGGGCGGTATCGAACGCGTTTATGAAATCGGTAAAAACTTCCGCAATGAAGGAATGGATCGCACCCATAATCCCGAATTTTCCATGATTGAACTATATCAATCCTACGCCGATATCAACGACATGATGGAACTGACCGAAGATATGGTTCTGCACATAGCAAAGGAAGTTTTGGGAACGGAAGTAATAGATTTTCTCGGCACAGAAATTCAACTGAAAAAACCCTGGTGCCGGGCTGCCATGCTCGATCTGATCAAAGAAGAAACCGGCTTCGATGCTGCCGATTTTGATTTCGTAAAGATCAAAGCTTTCTGCACTGAACATGAAATCGAAATAGAACCGACGGCCGGACCGGGAAAACTGATCGAAGAGATTTTCGGTGTGTTCGTGGAACCAAAATTGATCCAGCCGACTTTCGTGATCGATTTCCCGAAAGAGGTTTCTCCGCTGGCCAAAGAAAAACCGGGTAATCCGCTGTTGACGGAAAGATTCGAACTTTTCATCAACGGCAACGAATACGGCAACGCTTTTACCGAATTGAACGATCCGCTCGATCAGCGGCAGAGACTGGAAGCGCAATCCAAACTGCGTGAAATGGGGGATGCGGAAGCGAATGTGGTGGATGAAGATTTCCTGGAAGCCCTGGAATACGGTATGCCTCCTACCGGCGGCCTGGGAATCGGCATAGATCGACTGGTGATGCTGTTCACCGGCAATACTTCCATCAAAGAGGTAATCCTGTTTCCCCAGATGAAACCGGAAGAATAAATTCTGAAAGCAGCACTTTTCTTGTGCTGCTTTTTTGCATTATTTCAAATTATTTTTTCCTAAAATGAAAAAAATATTTACAAAGTCTTGACTTAAAATCGACCTAATTCATTAAAATATATTATGAATAATAAAGTATTCATAGATAAAATTGAAATGGAAAAGTTGTTGAAGATTTAAGTGAGGATCTCATGAATTCGGAAGAAAATCCCAAACTTCTGGACACGTATAAAGTAAACATAAAAGACCAAGAACTAAACCAGAGAATTAACGATATTTTCTATACGAATGTCAAAGCGCTTGCCTTTGCTTTTACTCTCTTGTTTCTAATTTTTTCGATCGGCCATCTAACTCTCTTCAGGGCAAATATAAACATGGTACGTCTGACTATCATGTCATTTCTTATTCTTTTTGCCATCCTGAACCTTCTAACTGCAATTAAATTTCCTCATAAATTCAGCCATCCCGCCGGTACTCTTATCGTGCTGGTGGTTCTTATAAACAGCATAACATATATCAAGATGAGCAATGATATCATCTATATTGTTTATATTTTACTGATCATCATTGGCTGCGGGATCTTTTTTCTATCATTTACCTGGTATTTTATTTCTGTAGTTTTTATTTTACTGGCAGTTGTTTTTGAACTGGTTTTAAAAGAATTCCAGGCTGACTGGAAAATGATCGTAACGTTAATCTCGCTTTCATTTTATGTGTCTATGATAGCGAATTATCTCCGCATTCGGAGTATGAGAAGTTTTCAAAAATTGTATATGCTTTCCACCAAACATGAAAAAGTGCTGGAAAAAGCAATGCAGAAGATCGACAGTATCAACCGGGAACTGAAAGATTTTGCTCATATTGTATCTCATGATCTGAAAGCGCCGTTAAGGGGAATTCGTTCGCTTGCCACCTGGTTGATTTCAGATTATTCGGAAAAATTTGATGAAGATGGAAAGGCACAATTGGATTTGATGATCAATCGTGTGGTCCGAATGGATAACTTGATAGACGGAGTGCTGCAATATTCCCGGATCGGCCGAGTCGAAGAAGAAAAAGTCGAGATAAATCTGGCGGAAGAAGTCCCACTGGTAATCGATCTTTTGGCAGTGGATAGCAGCATCGAGATAAAAATCGTCGATAAACTTCCGGTCGTGAAATTTGAAAAAACCCGTATCGAACAAGTCTTCCAGAATTTTCTGAGCAATGCTGTGAAATACATGGATAAACCGGAAGGCAAAATTGAAATTGGCTGTAAAGATGATGGAAATTTCTGGAGATTCTACGTAAAAGACAATGGCCCCGGAATCGAAGAAATAAATTTCGAGAAAATATTCAAAATATTCCACACTTTGCAATCCCGCGATCAATATGAAAGTACTGGAATAGGCCTCACGGTCATCAAGAAGATCGTGGAAATGTATGGTGGGCAAATTTGGGTGGAATCGCAAGTTGGAAAAGGCAGCACTTTCTTTTTTACGCTGCCCAAAAGTGAATCGAACTGAACGAGTTAGCTTATATCGTTAATGGAGAAAAAAAATGAAAAATAGCAAACCAATTCTTGTGTTGGAAGATGATATTGTGGACGCAATGACTGTCCGCAGAGCGTTGAAAGAAAATGAGATATTCAACGACGTCATCATTAAGAAAGATGGAGAGGATGCTCTGCAATATCTGCAGGATGAATCCAATGAACGACCAGCCATCATTTTACTCGACTTGAATATGCCCAGAATGAATGGAGTAGAATTTCTAAAAATAATTAGAAGTGATGAAAGATTGTTGACCATCCCGGTTGTAGTGCTCACAACTTCGCGCTCGGAACAGGACAAAATAGATACTTTCAAGCTGGGGATTGCCGGCTACATGATAAAATCTGTTAACTATCAAGAATTCGTAAAGATCATTAAAACTATCAAAAATTATTGGGAAATCAGTGAATTCCCCGAATCAAAAGGATAGGCCAATGAAGCAAAAATTATCCCTTTTTTTTATATTGTTTGCTCTCATCTCCATTTTTTTGCAGGCCCAGGAAACCAGCAACTCAAATGATTTCGACGCATTAATGCAAGAAAAAACGAAGCATGATTCAATAATTCTGAGCCAAACGTCTCCCGATAATATTTTCGACCCGAACACGAATACTCAAAGCCGCGTTAATTATAATAACATGTACCGCTCCGGTGAATCAATGCAAAAAACCTGGCCTTTCTTAATCCTGTTGATAATTGCCTTCATACTGGTAATTGTCCTGTTGATTATCCAATTTAGTCTGCGGAAAAGATTAAAGACCATTCAAATGATCGAAGAAAAGAAAAGTCAGCATAAAACACGCACGCTTCTCAAATCGATCGAAACACAAAAACAAGATTTACTGAGATTGCGCAATATAGAAAGCAACTATCGCTCAATGCAGGCTACCCAGGAACAACTTAAAGAAAAAGTGAAAAAATCCGAACTTCTGCAAAAAGCCATTATCGCCCTAAAATACCCGGTCGTACTCACCAATCTCCATGGAATTATCATTTTCTGCAACCTGGAATTTGCCGAAATGCACGGACATAAAGCCAGTGATTTCCTGGGAAAGAAAATATCGACAGTTTTCCCAGAAGGCGCCAAAATTATGAATACGATAGATAACCGGCAAGACTGGGAAAACAAAGTTCTCAAGGTCGTTACCAGGCATAAAAACGGAACAGAAAACAATCTCTACTGCAAATCAGCTTTATTGCTCGATGCAGATAATAAGCCTTCTTCCATTCTGACGACCTTTGATGCGATCCCGGAAGTCAGCCAGGACGAATCAACTGTAGAATACGAAAAAACCTGCAAAGAGAAGCTGAAGATCTTCGAAAATATTCAGGATGTTTATTATGAAGTAAGTATTAACGGTTATATAAAAGAAATAAGTCATTCGATTTCAAAAATCTCTGATATTCCAAGAGAAGAACTGATCGGCAAAGAAATGAAGATTTTATACGCTAATGATGAGCAGCGGAAAAATTTTGTGGCTGCTTTGAAAAAGGAACAGGATCTCAACGATTATGAAATAAGCCTGAAAGGGAAAAACGGAAGTGTTGTGCCTTGTACAATCACAGCCAGGCTGCTTCTTGATGATGATAAAATGCCTTCCTCGATCGTGGGTTCCATCCGAAAAATTTCCCAAAGAAATAAAGTTGAAGAGATTTCCAACAAAGCGATAGAAGACTTAAAAATTGTAAATAAAGATCTGCTGGATTTTGCCTACATCACTTCTCATGACCTTAAATCTCCGCTGCGAGCGATCAATACTCTGGCAAACTGGGTGATGATGGACGAAGAAAACAAAATGAGCGAAGAAGCAAAAGGACAGATGCAGCTTCTCATTAACCGCACGGAAAGAATGCACAACCTGATCGACGCTATTTTTGATTATACAAATATCGTCAGTTTCGAGGGTGAAAAGAGCAATGTTGAGATGAATAAAATGCTCGCCGGTTTGCAGAACAGAATGCAGATACCAAACAATATTTCCATCAAGGTACAAGAAAACATACCGAGTCTTTATTTTGAAAAAAGCAGAATCGAGCAAGTTTTTGAAAACCTGATCGATAACAGTATCAAATTTATGGATAAAGACAAAGGGCTTATTGTCATCGAATGGGCGGAAAGGCCAAAAGAATATGAGTTTTCAGTCACTGACAACGGTCCTGGTATCGATCCGAAATATTTCGACAAAGTTTTCCAGATCTTCCAAACTCTGAAGCCCCGCGATGAGGTGGAAGGCGTAGGTATCGGATTGGCGATTGTGAGGAAGATCATCACGAAATATGGTGGAAAAATCTGGTTGAAATCCGAACCTGGTAAAGGTTTAGCAGTATCCTTCATAATTCCTAAAAATGGAAATTTGGAAAGCGTATAATATGAAAGAGAAAAGAATTAAAGTTTTATTAATTGAAGATGATCTGATTGATCAAATGGCTTTTAAAAGAATGGTAGCAAATTTTGATCTTCCCTATGATTATCAGGTTGCAGATTGTGTGCACAAGGCGCTGGAACTCCTTGAAGAAAATGATTTTGATATCATTCTGGCTGATTTCAATTTGGGTGATGGAAATGCCTTCGATGTCTTCAAAGAAGTAAATGATACTCCCTTCGTTCTAGTAACCGGCAGCGGCGATGAAGCAACTGCTGTGGATGCGATGAAAATGGGTGTGAAGGAATATCTGGTGAAGGATAATGAGCGAACTTATCTGCAGTTGCTTCCGGTCACAGTTAAGCAAACACTAAAGCACTGGGAACTGGAAAAAACCCAGGCGAAATCCCAAAACAAGATCAATATGCTGTTTAGAGCCGTCGAACAAAGCTCTGCCTCGGTGGTCATCACCGATCCTGACGGCAGCATTGAATATGTAAATCCCAAGTTTGAGGAAGTGAGCGGCTATTCTTCCAATGAAGTAATCGGTCAGAATCCCCGCATTCTAAAAACGGATTATCATGACGTGGATTTTTACAAAGAGCTTTGGGATACAATTAAATCGGGTAAAACCTGGACGGGCGAATTTCTGAACCAAAAGAAGAACGGCTTAACATTTTGGGAAATGGCAACTATCTCTCCGGTGTTTAATGAAGAAACCGTGCTGACCAATCTGATTGCCGTGAAAGAAGATGTAACGGAACAGAAAAGGATCAAACAAGCCCTGGAATTCAGAGTCCAGTTTGAAGAACTGATCAATGCGATCTCAACAAATTTTATCAATCTGACAGCAAATAAGATCAATGAAGAAGTCAGCAACAGCCTGGGTAAGATCGGCAGATTTATTCATATCGACAGATCTTATGTGTATCAATACGATCTCAAGAAAGAAAAACTAATGATGACTCACCATTGGCTGGTTCCCGACATAAAAGAATCTAACCCGCTTCCCGATGAAATTTTGCCGGATCGGATTCCCTGGATGATAAGCAGATTCGCCGATGAAGAGATGCTTTTTTTACCCAGCTTGTTCAGTTTGCCGAAAACAGCGGCAGCAGATAGAGCTTTTCTGGAAGAAGCAGATGTGAAGTCGATCCTGGTTTTACCGATGGTGTATGAGCAAAAATTGATGGGAATGCTGTGGCTGGATAATGTGACAAGTGAAAAATTCTGGGACATCGATACGATCAAACTGCTCAGAATCCTGGTAGAGATAATCGTGAATGCTCTGCAAAGAAGAATGTCGGCGGAGAAGATCGAAAATCTTTACAATTCTCTGAAACAGGAAGTGGAATTGGCTTCTTCCGTGCAAACCTATCTGATCCCGCAGTGGCTGCGTTATGAAGACGGAATCCTGTTTTCTTCGATTTATAAACCTTCCAGCTCTATCGGCGGTGATCTGTTCGATATCCTGAAAATTTCCGATACTAAACATGTGGTTTATGTCGGCGATATTTCCGGGCATGGTGTGAAAGCAGCGCTCATGATGACAGCCGTGAAATCCATCATCAGCATGTTGATCGAGGATGAAAAGAATAATCTGAATCCGCACTACATCATCACGCGGCTGAATAAAATCCTCTGCAAAGAACTTTTTTTTGACGACTACATGACATTAACGCTGGGGATAATCGATCTGGAAAGGAATGAAATCCGCTATTTGAGCGCCGGGCATCCCTCTCTTTTGGAATATGACCTGGTAAACGGAAAAACAAAACTTCTGGGAAAAAATGGCTCCATTCCAGTCGGTTGGCAGGCAGAGCATGAATATACGCTCGAAGATGAAGATGTGGCTACTTTTTCCGAAAATAAAGCTTATTTGATGTACACTGACGGAATTTTTGAATGCGAAAACCAGGAAGGCAGCCAATTGGGTTTGGAAGGATTCACCCGATTCCTGGACGAATTTTCCGATTTCAACTGTGGTTTGATGCTGCCGCATAAATTTAAACAAAAATTAACTGACCTGAATTATAATATTAATACAGACGATTTCACCATGGTTGAATTTCAAAAAATTGCACCTAATAAAACCGGTGCTTACAAAAAATTATTTGTGGTTAATTCTCTGCTGCAAGATACGATTCCGATCGGGAAAGAATGCTTTGAAGCTGTAATGACGCATTTGAAAGACAATGATCTGGCGATCAAAACGGAACTTGTTTTGAATGAGTTTTTGAACAATATAATCGAACATGGATTAGAATTTAAAAAAGATACGATCGCTGCATTGCAATTGGAAATTACCGATAAAATCAAAATGACTTTCTGGGATAGTGGAGTAGATTGGGAAATCCCGGAAAAGACGCAGGATAATATTGCTGCTCCAGGTAAATTCCGCGGCATGGGAATGCAGATCATCCACTCGTTGGTTACCAAAGTGGATAAACAGAGATTCGATGAAATAAATGAAACGGTGATCGTTATGGATCCTGCTAAAATGAAGGATAAAAAATGAATAATATACGCTCCATTCAAATAATTGGAAAACTTGCTTTTGATGATTTGGGTGCAAGTGAGAGTCTCGTCTGGAATATGAGCCGCAGCTTCCGGAAGAAAGGTTTTCAAACTGAGATTCTGTCAACGAAAGTTCAATCTGAAATGGCTGGCGAATTTATCGAAGATGTTCCCATCAAACGCTTTGAATATTTCTATCCCTATTTCAATCTTTCGGATGAAGCCAAAGCAGCTTTCGACCAGAAAGACGGCAATCCCTATTCCTGGCAAATGTATCGTTATCTGCAAAGGTCACCGGGAGTTGACATCCTGCACAGCCACGCTCCTCAGAGGCTTTCGAACCTGGTGCGGCTGGCAGCCCGAAAGCAGAAAATTCCTTATGTGATCTCGCTGTTTGAAGCCCAAAACAAAACTCCCGAAACCGGCAATGAGAAGATGGAAATGCTCCTGGAAGGAACTCTGCATTATGGAAAACTGCTCGACAGCCTGCTGAAAACCAGGAATGCTTTGCAGGATGCGGACGGCATTCTCTGCCTGGGAAAGGATGAGTGCCGGATATTGCAGCAGCGATATCCCGATAAAATCGTGGAGTACATTCCCAACGGAGTGGATATAGATAAATTTAAAATCGGACCGAGCCGGCATTTTCGAGAACGATACAATATCAATAACGATGCGGATATCATCTTGTGTGCCGGTAGAATCGATCCGCAGAAAAATCAATTAAAACTGGTTGAACTGGTGAATCTTCTGAACCAAAAACACAAAAGCACTCATCTGCTGCTGATCGGGCAGATCGCTTCCGAATCGTATTATCAAAAAATCCAGCATCGAATCCAGGAGTTGCACATGGAAGACAGGATTACGATCATTCCGGGTTTGAATGCTGATGACCCCGAACTGGTGAAAGCCTATCACGCCGCAGATTTCTTCATCTTGCCGTCTATAAAGGAACCGTTCGGCATTGTTGCCCTGGAAGCCTGGGCCAGCCGTCTGCCGGTGATTGCTCATAAAGTGGGCGGACTACAGAATTTGATCACTGAAAAACACAACGGGCTCTTCTATCAAAATGATTCATTGGAAGATTTAGCAGCAAAGTACTATTTATTGAAAGATCATCCCGATCTGCGCGTGAAGCTGATCCACAACGCTTATGAGGAAGTGTGCGGAAATTATTGCTGCCAGATCATCGCGGAGAAAATATTGGATTTTTATCAAAGAGTGATAGAGAAGTATCGGGTGGGATAAACAGAAATAACTGGTTGAAGAGTTGGATGATTTTCAACCTGGAAATGTTATTATGCGGCGATTTTATGTAAATAGAGGCTGGTTTTTTTAGAAGAAATTTATCTGGAGACATAAATGGAAATTAACACGATAGCAGGATTAGATGTAACTGAGTTAATAGAAGAAATCCATAATCTGGTTAAGAATTCACGCAACAGAATTAAAGCCAATATAAATACTGAACTACTTGTTACTTATTGGAATATTGGAAAAGTTATTATAGAAAAAGAAACAAATTCTAATGTCGATGATCAGACAAGTCGAAAAATAATTTTACAGATTTCTAAAATTCTAACAGAAAGATTGGGTAAAGGATTTTCGCGAGCTAACCTGTTTAATATGAGAAAGTTGTATTTACATTATTCACGTGTCCAGACGCTGTCTGGACATCTTAGTTGGTCAAAATACTGTGAATTATTAATGATCTCGGATTCTAATAAAAGAGCATTTTACGAAAAAGAATGCCAAAACGCAAATTGGTCTGTTCGAGAACTTAAACGACAAATAGACAGTTCCTTATTTGAAAGACTATTATTATCACAAGGAAAGAATAATAAAGATAAAATCATTAAATTAGCGCAAGAAGGTAATATAATCAGAGAACCGGATGATATAACAAAAGATCCGTATGTTTTTGAATTCTTGGGTATTCCTGAAAACAAACCGATTTTAGAGAAAGACTTGGAAAGAAAATTGATAAGACATATAGAAGATTTCCTGCTTGAGTTGGGGAAAGGATTTATGTTTCTCGGCTCACAGCAAATAATTACAATAAACAACACACATTATTTTGTAGATATGGTGTTCTATAATAAAATCCTGAAATCTTATGTTTTAATCGAATTGAAAACAAGAAAATTACAAATAACTGACGGTGGACAAATGAATACATATTTGAATTATTACAAAACCGAAGTAAATGAAGAGAATGACAATCCACCAATAGGAATTATTATTTGTGCAGAAAAAGATGAAATCGCAGCCGAATATATTCTTGGCAGTTTATCAAATAAAGTTTTTGCTTCAAGATACACTTACATATTACCTAAAGAAGAACAATTAATTCATCAAATTGAAGAAATCATCATAAATGAGGGTTGATCTGAAAAACATTACTAATTTCATCACAAATAAATTGCCGGGCTTTTATGAAAAAGTAATCGAGAAATATCTGGCGAAGAAGTAAATAGGGAAAAGGTAATGTACAACAAATTACCCTAACTATAGGTTAGTTAGGTGCAACAAAACAGGTGGTGCAAGTATGGATGTTAGACGACCGTAAGCAGAATATGGATATCTATAATGAATAAGATAATTCGATTAAAATACGAGATATTTTCAAATTATAATGCTCATCTTTTGAGTGTAGCAAAAATCGGATTCGATAGTGATTATTCAAAGACTTATTTTGATAGTATTGATTCGATAGATTTAAAATTCCTACAAGAGAACAAGAATCTTCTTAAATGGGGAGACGGCCAAATGAGTAAGCTAACAGAATTAATTATCTTTTTCCCAAATTATATTAATCTTAAAAATATAAATGAAATCGAAACATACTTTAATCTACTAAACAAATCTATTGAGATGCATTCTTTCAATAATTTTAAAAATAAATATCAATCTTACATTTCTAATCTTAAAGACTGGTTTAAACCAAATTTTGATTCACACCTATACAGTTTTAACAATGAAATTAAGCGAATCTCTGAAATTTACATAAAAAATTTTGATAATTTTCTAAATGATGTTTGGCCAATAGAAAAAGAAAAAATTCGAGAAAAAATTAATACTCTCAGCAATCGGTTATCAGAATTTAATTTTATAAAGCTGTGGGAAGATGTAACAAAACTTAATTTTAAATACGCTTATTACGATATTGTTTTGAGTACTGGAATAAAAAACGGACCGTCAGCAAATTCTCTCGGTTACGAAAAGAATTGGTTTTATTATAATTCAGACACTGAGTGGTTTATCCAATTTATTTGTCACGAAACGGGAACTCACATTTTAATTGATTTGTTTAAAAATAAAATGTTAAATAATGAGTCGGATATTTCTTCAAATGATTTTAACATTATTTACAAAGCCTACGAGAATCTTTGTAGTTTTTATAATCGTTTTGTCCTAAGAGAAGCTGGTTTAGAGCATAATTACAAAATGAGAAATTATGATGAAAACAGTTTTTTTGAGATTTATAATTTGCTTTTTTCAGTGAATAAAAATATTTCTGCTCAAGATTTGTTTAATACAGGTATTAATGAGTATAAACGAAAAACGGTCGTCTAACATCGCACCTGGTGCGTCACGAAGTGTGATATTGTCAGTTGGTTCAAATCCAACCCATCTAATTTTCCGTTCAGATGGAAGCAAGGAAGATGGCTTGATCCGGTAACGGATCGGTCAAAGCTCTTTTTAGCATTAAATAAGCCGTAGCGAAAGCGAACAGATTAGCTTCGTTAAATGTAATTTGCAGCCGACGAGTTCCTCAGGTGAGACGAAGTCTGCAACTCAACAGGAAGCAACGGAAAAGAGCACTGTTGAGGGCTGCCGGAGTTGTAACTGATGGCGTGTTTAAGAATGATAACATCATAAACGTGAGAGAGCCTTTATGCTAAAGAATGGCAATCTTAAATGGTTTTCTATAAGGAAATCCGAAATGAAAATCAGGCATATAGGCAGTCGGAGATGCCCATAGTAGTGTTGATATTTGAGACAACATAACTCAGAAGGAGCGAAGGGGCATTGCTTCAAGAGATTTTACAAGAAAAGGAGCATTTTGTGATTGATGAAAATCTAAAAGATAAACCTGGTAAAGCGTTAAGCGGAACCGGAAAAGTGCGATCATTTCAACGTAAAATATATCTCAAAGCCAAGCAAGAGAAGGAGTTTTGTTTTTATGTAATGCATGACAAAATATCCCTCCAACATTTCTTATTCGAAGCATGGAAACGTGTAAAAGCCAACCAAGGAGTACCTGGATACGACAAAGTAACCTTTTTAGAAATTGAGGAATACGGAGTCGAAAGCTATCTCAGGGAACTGGCAGAAGAGCTAAAAGCAGAGACCTACAAACCTCAGCCGATATTGAGAGTTTACGTACCTAAAGCAAATGGAAAAATGCGGCCTCTCGGGATTCCAACAATAAGAGACAGAATAGTTCAGATGAGTTGTAAAATGGTTATAGAGCCTGTATTCGAAGCCGATTTTGAAGACTGTTCATACGGATTTCGACCCAAGCGTTCAGCCAAAGGAGCAATCACTGAAATCAAATCTAATCTTAAGCGTGGGAATACTAATGTGTATGATGCCGATCTATCGGGATTTTTCGATAATATCCCACATGATAAATTACTCATTTTGCTTGAGAAACGAATCTCAGACAAGCGGGTTATAAATCTCATCAAGAAATGGCTCAAATGTACAGTTTTTGAAGATAACAAACTTCATAAAAGTAGAAAAGGTGTTCCACAGGGAGGTGTAATATCTCCACTGCTGGCGAATATTTATCTGAATTTATTGGATAAAGCCGTGGCACGAAAAGATGGTTACTTTTACAAGTATGGAATTTCAATGATCCGCTATGCAGATGATTTCATTCTGATGGGTAGAAAACTACCTGAAGCATCGTTGGAATATCTTAACAAGATGTTGGAGAAGATGGAGTTAGATGTAAATACAGATAAGACAAAACAAATTGACGCCAGAAAAGAATCATTTGATTTTCTGGGATTTACTTTCCGATATGATAGAGGGATTTATGGCAATAATGGTAAGTATTGGAATGTTGTTCCAAGCAAGAAGAGCGAGCTTAAAATTCGAGAGAAGATTAGGAAAGTTTTTCGGTATTGTCGCCATTTCAGTTCGGAAGCAATTACCCGAACACTAAATCCAATCATCCGGGGTTGGTTGAACTATTTCTCGATAAGAGGAATTAGTTATCCCAGTACAGCGAAAGGTAAACTTCATTGGTATCTTGATGAAAGTTTTTATCGATTTTTTCAGCGTAAAAGTCAGCGAAAGTGTAAGCTCTATCGCCGTAGTGCATTCGCCTATTTAGTCAGTCATTATGGATTGATAGATCCGGCGAGATATACTTTTGTTTGACACTTGTGAATGCCTGAGACGAATCTTGTTGGAAAGCCGTATGCGGGAAAACCGCACGTACGGTTTGATGAGGGTTACAGGTTTTCCTACTGGTTAACCTGTTTCTACTCTACCGGTAGAGTTATCCGTCTGTTTTGTTTGAATCGTGCCGATTCAAACGTTAGTTGGTTCGCTTTGGTGGAATCATGCTGATTCCGCAGCGTGCTTGAACATTGCTAGAATTGATTGTTAAAAAAAAAGGAATCAATAAGTTGGCTTAAAAATGAAAAAGGAAGTTTTATAAAATGAAGATAGGCTTGGATAAATAATGTTCCACTTAAAACTCGCACTCAAATATCTGAGAGGAAACAAATGAATTCGAACAACATAGAAAAAAACATTTTTCACGAAGTAAAGGAACTGATAATAACCGCTCGCTCCCAGGTTATTCGTTCCATCAATTCCACAATGGTTTGTACCTATTTTGAGATTGGACGAATAATCGTAGAGCATTTACAGGGCGGAGAAAAACGTGCAGAATATGGGGAGCAAATATTAGAAGACCTGTCTGAAAAACTTATAAAAGAATTTGGCAGGGGATTTTCTGTGCGTAATCTTGAGCAAATGAAGTTCTTTTATCTAACTTACTCAATTCCGCAGACAATGTCTGCGGAATTAGAAAAGAAGAAATCTTCAATGCTGTCGAGGGAATTACAAAAACAGCAGACAGTGTCTGGGGAATTTGAAGTAGGAAAAACGCAGACATCGTCTGCGGAATTTATTTTGAGTTGGTCACATTACGTTTTCTTAATGCGCATAGAGAATTTCGAAGAGAGAAAATTTTATGAAATTGAAGCTCATACAAATAATTGGAGTTTAAGAGAACTGAAGAGACAATTTGATTCTGCTCTGTACGAACGTTTAGTATTGAGTAAAGATAAAGAGGCTATCAAAGAACTCTCACAAAAAGGGCAAATCATTTCAAAACCAGCCGATGCAGTTAAAGAACCGTATATTTTGGAATTTTTAGGATTGCCGGAGCATGCAAAATATTCCGAATCAGATTTAGAAAGCAGATTGATCGATAAATTGGAACATTTTCTATTGGAATTAGGAAAAGGTTTCACTTTTGTAGCCCGACAGAAACGGATGACTTTTAAAGAGAAGCATTTCTTTATTGATCTGGTTTTTTACAATCGGCTATTAAGATGTTTTGTAATCATCGATTTAAAAATTGGTGAATTGAGGCACCAGGATTTGGGTCAAATGCAAATGTATGTAAACTACTATGACCGAGAAATAAAAATGGCTGATGAAAATAAAACCATAGGAATTATTCTTTGTAAACAGAAAGAAAACGCTTTGGTGAGAATGACCTTGCCAGAAGATAATGAGCAAATCTTTGCCAGCAAATACAAAACAATCCTGCCAGATAAACAACAACTGAAAGAATTAATAGAGGAAAATGATGAAAAAGGGAATTTCATAAAATGAAGATAGGCTTGGATAAATAATGTTCCACTTAAAACTCGCACTCAAATATCTGAAAGGCAGGAAGAAGATATTTTTCACTTTCTCCAACCTGCTATCCATGGGCGGCATCATCATCGGAGTTTTTTCACTGTTGGTCGTTTCTTCGGTGATGAACGGCTTCGACAGTGATATGAGAAATAGGGTGGTGGGTTCCAAAGCTGAGATTAAAGTTCATCAAAAAGAATATAATCCAATCTCCGATTATAATGAAATTACAAAGCAGATAACGGAATTACCGGAAGTGGTTGCCGCAGCGCCGGTGTGTGAAATGGAATTGATGATCCAAAAAGGCAACAATCTTGGTTCTAACTTATGTTTTGGCATCGATTTTGATTCTCAGACACGCATCACCGGTCTCGTCCAAAAAATGGTAGTGGGAGTTCCCACCGTCGAAAGCCTGCAAAATGACGGCATCATCATCGGTCTCGATCTTTCCCTCACGATCAATGCCACGGTGGGCGAATATGTTCAGTTGATGTCGCCGCTTGGCACGGAGCCGACGCCATTTGGTCTGCTGCCCAAAAGCAAAAAGTTGAAGGTGGTGGGAATTTTTGTCTCCGGTATGCCGGAATACGACCAGGTTTACACCTACATTTCACTGCAGAATGCTCAGTATTTTCTCGGCTACCAAAACGAAGTCAGCCAGATCGAAATTAAGTCGGTCAATTCCGAAAACTCGAAAAAATATGCTCGTAAAATCCAGGAATTGTTAGGGTCGGAATTTCTGGTGGAAGATTGGAGCGTGTTTGATGCCAATCTGTTCAATGCCATCAAGATGGAGAAAGTCATCATGTTCCTGGTGTTGGCGTTGATGATCATCATCGCTTCCTTCAACATGACCGGAAATTTCATCAAACTGGTGGCGGAAAAAAAAACTGAAATCGGAGTACTGAAAGCTTTGGGAGCTTCCGAAAAAGATATTATAAAAATTTTTCTGAACATCGGTGTGATCATCGGAGTGATGGGTGCTTTGATCGCGCTGGTTCTGGCTTCGGGACTGCTTTACGCTCAATTGAAATGGCATTTTATCCTGATCCCGGTTCCCGGTTTTCCGCTGCAATGGCTGCCGGTGGAAATGCGCACGACAGATTTCATTTTGGGACCATTGGTTGCCATCATCATCAGTTTCCTGACAACGCTTCATCCTGCCCGGCGCACAGTGAAGATCGATCCGATCAAGATCATTCGAAATGAGTAAATGCACTTTGCCACATCTTCTTTCAAAGATTTCTTGGAGGAGATGTGCCAAAGTTTGGATTTAACGTCCGCCGGAGCGGAGATGCAGCATTCCAACGCCGGAGCATTGGAACGAGATGTAAGTAATGATCGTTTACTTCCCCCTGTCAAGGGGGATCGAGGGGGTTGGGAGAATGAAATGCGGCAAAGTTTTAATTTAAAGTCCGCCGGAGCGGAGATGCAGCATTCCAACGCTGGAGCATTGGAACGAGATGTATGTAATGATAGTTTTCTTCCCCCTCAATAGGGGGAGCGAGGGGGTTGATTCTGTTGCCGGATGTTTTTGCCGGATCATCCTGATCCGGAATTATTGATTGATGGCTTTCGGGACGAAAGCAAAAAACAGTGTGGACTCCCCGGGACGAGAAGTCCAACTTTATATAAGAACGAGGAAATGTGTTTAAAGAAATCAATCCGCTCCCCTCTTGATTTGAAGAGGGGCTAGGAAATTTAATAGTGACAGAAAATTTGAGAAAGTAACAGGATAGCTAAATGGAACAAAAACAATTAAATATTTTTTTGAATGTAGATGAGAGATATTCCGGAAAAACGAAATATGTTTTCAACACTCTTTGTCGAGTTCTGGGTTTGAAGCCCAGGTTTTTCACCGGCCTCACCTCTGAAGTAATTCATTTATATTACGGCAAACGAACCGAAGACATATATCCCGTTCATATCTATCACGATCCGGGTGCAGCAGATTTTTTTGAAAAAAAAGAAATCTACCCGATCGAACAAGTGAGTCTGATGAAGTATCAGGATGAATATGTGCCGGTACTTTTTTCCAAACAGGGTGAGTTGATACGTTACACCAGCAATTCGATCCGGTTGCGCAAAGACATCATTTCTTCAGCTTTTTATTTCTTGTCCTGCTGGCAGGAATATGCTTCTTCTGCCGAAATCTCTCCCCAAAGTCAATATGACTACTACAAATCTTTTCAATACAGTTTTGGTTTCACCGACATTCCGCCGGTGGACCGTTATTGCGAAATACTGGCAAATATGCTGAAGAAAGCTTTTCCCGAATTTGTTTTCAGCAGCATCTGGCCGGAAGGAAAGAAATATGCCATCTCACTTTCTCATAATGTGGAATTTTGGAATGTCTGGACAGAGAATTTTATCGCAAAAATCACCCAGGAAAAAAATAATCCCTTCCATGAAAGCTACTGGCAGGTTTTCTGGAAAGCGATCATCCACAAATACAGCCGAAAAATCTTCAAAGATCCAGCCAAACTAATAAAACTTATCATCCGGCGTGAAAAGATTCTGAAAGCATCTTCCTCTTTCTTTTTGCTCACCAAATCAGATTTTCCGGATGAAAGAAGAAATTATTTTAAGAACGAGCAGTATTTCAAGCAGATCGTTCAGCTGCTGAAAGACGGCAGCGTAAATTTACAGGGCAGCAAAGAAGCCGGCTTCCAATATCATTTCCTGCCGGAAGAACTGCAGAAACTGGAAGGTTTTTCGGCCAATGGTTTTCGGGTGCGCTACCTGAACTTTAACTACCAGAATTTATTTTCAGTTTTGGAACAAGGTGCCATCAAATATGATTCCAGCGTCGGCTTCGATGAGAAGATCGGCTTTCGGGCAGGAATTTCTTATCCTTTTCAACCGTACAACCTCAAAGAGGATCGTCCCTTTAATATTTTAGAAATTCCACTCATCGCCATGGATTTGGCAATGCAAAAACAAGTCGATTTCAACTACAGAAAAGCTAAACGAAAATTTGCTCAACTTTTAGATAAATCGAAGAAACACCGATCACACTTTTCTGTCTGCTGGCACACCCACCTTTCCGATCCGATCGATTATCCCGGCTGGTCGAAACTTTACTGGCAGATTTTGAAGCGCGGCCGTTCGCAAAACGCCTGGCTCTGCTCTCTCGATAAGCTATATAATTACTGGCAAAACAGATAAAAAAAATATACTTTTCCGGCAGGTTTGGAAGGCAAAAATAAGACCATTCCAGCGAAAATATTCATTCATTTTTTCCCTGATTTTTTTTTAACTTCGCCAATGTAGATTACAAAGGCTTTTACAAATAATTTAGATTTTTAGTTTTTTTTCTGTCTTGACACCTGCGCTAACAGACTGAAATTTAACAATTAAATTAAGTTAATTTTAGTGTTGGGATTATGTAATTGAGAATCATATCTCAATATATGGCAAAGAGTTGCGGATTACTTTAAAAATTCGGGCTCCAAGCATGAAAAGGGGAAGGATGCAGTTAACAGAAAACGCTTTAACAGTGCTGAAAAAACGTTATTTTAAACGTGATGAAAATGGCAAATTAATCGAAGATTGGCCTAAGATGATAGATCGGGTGGCTACTAATATCAGCGGGAATGATCCCGCTAAAAAAGAACGCTATTACAAGCTTTTGGATTCAGGATATTTTCTGCCGAATTCTCCGACTTTGATGAATGCCGGGAATGATCTCCAACAGCTTTCAGCCTGTTTTGTCCTGCCATTGGAAGACAGCATGGAAAGCATTTTTGAATCTGTGAAAAATGCAGCTCTCATCCATAAAAGCGGCGGCGGAACCGGTTTCAGTTTCAGCAAATTGCGCCAGTCAAATGCCAGAGTCCGCAGTACAAACGGCGTTTCCAGCGGTCCGATTTCTTTTCTGAAAGTATTCAATGCAGCCACAGATGCTGTCAAACAGGGCGGAACCAGGCGCGGAGCCAATATGGCCATCCTGAATGTCGATCATCCCGAGATTTTGGAATTCATTACCTGCAAAGAAAATACCAGCCAACTCACCAATTTCAATATCAGTGTCGGCATCACCGATAAATTCATGAAAGCGGTAAACGAGAATGAAGATTTTGAGTTGATTGCTCCCCATACCGGTGAAGTAACCGAGAAAGTGAATGCCCGGGATGTTTTCAATCTGATCGTAAAAATGGCGCATCAAAATGGCGAACCGGGCATAATTTTTATCGACCGGATCAATAAATACAATCCCACTCCGCATATCGGCAGGATCGAATCGAGTAATCCCTGCGGTGAACAGCCTCTGCTGCCTAACGAAGCCTGTAATCTGGGTTCACTCAATCTGGCGGAAATGATCGAAAATGGAAAGTTTTCCTGGGAAATTTTAAAAAATTCTGTTCGCGAAAGTGTGGAATTTCTGGATGATGTGATCAATCGATCTCAATTTCCTCTTCCTGCTATCGATGCCATGGTGAAAGCGAACCGCAAGATCGGACTGGGTGTGATGGGCTGGGCAGATCTGTTGTTCCGCCTGCAGATTCCTTACAACAGTAATGCAGCTTTGCAGCTTGCCGAAGATATTATGGAATTCATCGATTTTCATTCCAAACAAAAGTCGATTGAGCTAAGCAAAAAATTTGGCTCATTTCCCAATTTTACCGGCAGCATTTACGAAAACGGAAAATTACTCAGGAAAAAGAATAAACTGAACTGGGAAGCTTTAATAGCAGAAATTGCTAAGAACGGAATCAGGAATGCCACTACCACCACGATCGCCCCCACCGGCACGATCAGTATGATCTGTAATACTTCCGGTGGCATCGAACCCCAGTTTTCATTAGTCTATGTGAAAAATGTGATGGATGGTGAAAAGCTGCTTTTTGTGAATCCGATTTTTGAACAAGCCATGAAAGATACCGGAATTTATTCCAAGGAATTGATGGAAAAAGTGTCGGAAACAGGCAGCATTGTTCACCTTCCTGAAATTCCGAAAAACCTGAAAAAAATCTTTGTTACATCTCATGATATTTCTCCCCAATGGCACATCAAGATGCAGGCTGCTTTCCAAAAATACACTGATAATGCCGTTTCCAAAACAATAAATTTCAATCGTGAAGCCAAGAAAGAAGACATCCAGATGGCCTATGAAATGGCTTATGAACTGGGTTGCAAGGGCGTTACGGTCTATCGGGACGGCAGCCGCGAAAACCAGGTTTTGAATCTTGGCAAAGAGATTAAAGAAACCAAAACAAACGGTCACCGCATTGCACCGCGGGAGAGACCGGAAGTGACGACCGGAATCACTCAGAAATTGGAAACAGGCTGCGGCAACATGTATGTCACGATCAATTCCGATGAAAAAGGAGCCTGCGAAATATTCACTCAAATGGGAAAAGTCGGCGGCTGCGCTTCAGCTCAATTGGAAGCAATTGCCCGACTCACTTCTCTCTGTCTGCGATCCAACGTAAAAGTGAGTTCGATAGCGAGACAACTGAAGGGAATTCGTTGTCCATCTCCCATGTGGAATAACGGCACAATGATCACATCCTGTGCGGACAGCGTGGCAAAATCTTTGGAAAAATTTCTCCAGCTCGATCAGAAAGCAATCAGCAATATTAAGGAATTGAATAAAAACACAACCGGCTCAGTTACCAAAAGCTCTCAAGGCCTGATTGCTATCTGCCCGGATTGCGGCAGCAGCATCGAACATTCGGAAGGCTGTTTGATCTGTAATTCCTGCGGCTGGTCGAAGTGTTAATTGATATTTTTTACGAAAAATTATTTTAATAATCAATTTCCAGCTTTTTGAATAGCAAACAAGTGGGTGGAATACAGTTTTTAGTTAGCTGAAAATATTTTTTTTCAAGCTCGTAACTAAATAACGGAAGCCATTTTCCATTCTTAAAAAGTCCAGTTGAAAAATTAACAACTTGACACCATCAGTAAGTCCTTATATTAAATGTGACTAAGAAGCAGAATCCAAAAATGCAGATTTTGGGTATAGTGATGTAATTCATTGTAAATCAGGAAGTTGCTGATGAAAATCGAACCGGGGAGTTTGGGAATGTTCAAGTTCATTAAAAAAAGAGACAACCAGATAGTAAAATTTGAAGCAGATAAAATTACCTATGCCATTCACAAAGCAGGAAAAGTTACGGGGGAAATTGATGAAATAAATGCTCGCAAACTTTGTCTGCACGTCGTCAATCTTGCTCAGCAAACTATCGACTCGGAAGTTCCTTCGGTAGAAGAAATTCAGGATATTGTTGAAGAAATTCTTCTTTCATCGCCATATAAGAAATCAGCCAAAGCTTACATCATTTATCGTGATCAACATGCCAAGATCCGAGAAATTATTTCCAATGCCGAGATTTCCCTGATCGATAAATATTTAGAAAAGCTGGACTGGCAGGTAAAAGAGAACAGCAATATGGCTTATTCTCTGCAAGGTTTGAATAATTATATTGCTTCCGAGGTGAGTAAAATATACTGGTTGAATAAAATCTATCCTCCCGAGATCAAAGAATTGCACATCAATGGAGATTATCACATCCACGATCTCGGTCAAATCTCGGTTTATTGCGTTGGCTGGGATTTGAAAGATCTTCTCCTGATCGGTTTTAAAGGAGCGGTCGGCAAAATAGAAAGCAGTCCTGCCAAACATTTCCGCAGCGCCCTTGGGCAGATCGTAAATTTCTTTTATACTCTGCAGGGGGAGGCTGCCGGTGCACAGGCTTTTTCAAATTTCGATACTCTATTGGCACCTTTCATACGCTACGACAAACTTAGTTATAAAGAAGTAAAACAAGCACTCCAAGAATTTGTTTTCAATGTAAATGTTCCCACCCGGGTTGGCTTTCAAACACCTTTCACCAACATCACGATGGATCTGGTAATTCCTGCCATGTATGCCGATCATCCGGTCATCATCGGCGGCGAACTGCAGGATGTGACCTACAGCGATTTCCAGGCAGAAATGGATATCATCAACAAAGCCTTTCTGGATGTGATGAGCGAAGGCGACGCCAAAGGCCGGGTTTTCACTTTTCCAATTCCGACCTACAATATAACCACAGATTTTGACTGGGATAATCCCGTTCTGGAGTATTTATGGGAAGCCACCGCCAAGTATGGAATTCCCTATTTCTCTAATTTTGTGAATTCCGACCTGAAACCGGAAGATGCCCGTTCCATGTGCTGCCGTTTGCGGTTGGATACCCGAAAATTAGAAGCACGCGGTGGAGGTCTTTTCGGTGCAAATCCTCTGACAGGTTCGATCGGAGTGGTCACTATCAATCTCCCTAGAATTGCCTATAATTCTTCGAACAAAGAAGAATTTTACCAGCGTTTGGAAGAAATGATGAACGTGGCAAAAAACAGCCTGGAGATCAAAAGAAAAATCCTGGAAAAACTGACCGACAATAATTTATATCCTTACACGAGATATTATCTCAGGGATATTCAGGAAAGGTTTGGCCAATATTGGAAAAATCATTTTTCCACAATTGGCATCATCGGGATGAATGAAGCGAGCTTGAATCTTTTGGGTAAAAACATCGGCACTCAGGAAGGTCATTCATTTACCATTGAGGTGATGGATTTTATGCGGGAAAAACTGATTGAATACCAGGAAGCAACCTGCAATAATTATAATCTGGAAGCAACACCGGCGGAAGGAACCACGTATCGACTGGCTAAGCTGGATAAAGAACGCTATCCGGAAATCATTGTGGCAAATGAAAAAGAAAACGCCGCGGGAAGTGCTCCTTTCTATACAAATTCAACCCAGCTTCCGGTCAATTTCACAGATGATATTTTTGAAACTCTCGATCTGCAGGATGAAATCCAGACCAAATACACCGGCGGAACGGTTCTGCACCTGTTTGCAGGGGAACGCATCCAAGATATCAGCGGCTTGAAAAATCTCGTAAACAAGATTTGTAATAATTATAAATTACCTTATTTCACTTTTTCACCCACTTTCAGTATTTGCATAAAACACGGCTATATTGATGGCGAACATTTCAAATGTCCGCACTGCAACGAAGCCTGCGAAGTATATTCCCGCGTGGTGGGATATTTACGTCCGGTGCAGCAGTGGAATGACGGTAAAAGAGCAGAATTCGATATTAGAAAAAACTTCAAGATGGCTGAATAGATGCAGCTCAGTTGTGTTTTGAAAAAAGGTTGAGTTAATGCAGATCGGCGGTTTCCAAAAATTCTCTTTAATCGATTTTCCAGGCAAGATAAGCGCTATTGTTTTCACACAGGGTTGCAATTTCCGCTGTCCATATTGTCACAATCCCGAGTTGGTTGATCCTCAAAAATATACTCAATTGATTCCTGAAAATAAAATCTTTGCTTTCCTGCAAACCAGAAGAGGACAATTGGATGCTGTTTCCATCACCGGAGGGGAACCAACTCTGCATCATGATCTACCCGATTTCATTCGCCGGATCAAAGAAATGGGATTTCTTGTGAAGCTGGACACAAATGGAACCAATCCCGAAATGTTGAGCCAAATTATCCAAGAAGATTTGGTGGATTATATGGCGATGGATATTAAAGCTCCGCTGCAGAAATATTCGATTCTAACAGGATCAGAAGTTGATGAATCCACAATTCTGCGCAGCATTTCTCTGATTGAAAATTCCGGCATCGATTATGAATTTCGCAGCACTCTCGTGAAACACCTGCTCACACCTGATGATGTTTTGAATATGGGAATGATGCTGGGATCAGCCAAAAGGTATTTCCTGCAGAAATTCGTACCTTCCAAAACTCTCGATAAAGGTCTGGAAAATCTTTCCAATTTCTCCCAGGATTCATTGAATCTGCTTGTCAGCAAAATGCAGGGAAATTTTGCTGAGTTTGTGGTGAGGTGACATATTGCATATAGCTTGTTTGCGAGAACTCATCCTGCTGCCTGCGTCGCCGAAGCTTGGCGAAAGCTCGTCCTTCTCTTCTTGCTTCGCTTGGAAAAAAGAAACAATAGTAGCCGCTGAAAGAAATTTTGTTTATCGATGTTTTATGATTATTTTACCTCATTTTCTTACACAGAATTTTTTTTATGAAATGGGGGAAAGTACACATCGATGTCGTACATCAACCTGCCAGGTTGAGAAAATGATTCCGGATTATAACTTATTTTAGCAAGCTGTCAGCTTGCGCTACAGCAATTCTGCAAACTTTTCCCAGGAATATTTAGATTTTTCTACTAAAATATTTGTGGCAATTTCTACTTTATCAAGTTCAAAAAACTCTACAATTGCATCAGTAAAAGCTTCTTCCGAAACATCTTTCGCTACTGTGCCGGTTTTGCCATCGATCACCAGTTCCGGCAATCCACCGACGGGGGTGCAAACAGCACCCAAACCAAAATCGTAGGCGATCTGCACCACGCCGCTTTGAGTGGCGCTGAGATAAGGCAAAGCCAGCACATCAGCCACCTTGTAATAAAGCTCGACTTCTTCGTTGGTGGCAAATCTGTTCAGGAAGGTTACCTGTTTCTGCAGATTCAAACTTTCGATCAATTTGAAGTAAACCAGATCATCACCATAAACTTCACCCACGATCATCAGATGCGCATCGGGCAGTTTTTCCAGGATGGCAGGAAAGGAATTGATCAGTAATTCCAAACCTTTGTATGGTTTGATGTAGCCGAAAAACAGAATCACTTTTTTATCTTCAACCTGCAGTTTTTTCCTGGCTGATTCTTTGCTGAATTTCCCTAAATTATAGCAATTGTAAGTTGGATGAAATCCTTTAACAATATTGGCATTCGGCAGCAACTTCCTGGTATCTTCAAAAACAACATCCGACATCGTGATGAGTGCATCTGCTCTACCCAGAGCGTATTTTGACAGCTTATCTGCCAGCGGCCATTTTTCGTGGAAAACAATATTATCAATAGCATAAACAACTTTAATTTTTTGCCTGTCTTTCAGCTTTCTGATAATCCAGCCAAAACAGGGAGCAAAAAAAGGAATCCAATATTTCAGGATGAGAACGTCGGGCTGCCACTGATTTATTTTTTTTACTGCTGCAAGCCAGGTTATTGGATTGTAGGGAGTTACGACCGGTTCGATCTCCATGTCAGGTTTTGCTTCGCTGCGGTCGATCTGATCTTTGCCGGGGAAAAGGATAGTGGGATATTGTTTTGAAAATGAAAAAATTTTAACTTCGTGTTTTTTTTTCAGTTCCAGAGCCAGCAGTGTTATGAATTGTGCAATGCCGCCCCGGAGCGGATAAGCCGGTCCCAGAAAAGCAATTTTTTTTTGACCCCTAAATCCCCTATCCAGGGGACTTTCTCCTCCCCCTGAATAGGGGGATTGAGGGGGTTGAAATGCTATTTTCATATAATAAAAAATATCCTTTTTTCTTATTCTACCCCTGACAAGGGAGAATACAGGGGGTTTTCCAATTTAATCATGCTTTTATGTTTTCCAATCAATCATGGCTTTTTCATAATTTCAGCAAATTTTCGATTTCCTGTAAAACTCTGTCAGGTTGGATCGTGCTTATGCATTCAATTTCACAGGTGTTTTTATAGCAGCCCAGGCAGTCTTTATTTTCCGGTTCCAGGATCGTTCCCAAACCATAAAGTTCGAATTCATGTTTATTGAAGATATTGTTGAAAAGTACAATTTTCTTCTCGAAACCGATGGCAATGTGCATGGCCATTGTCACGGAAGTAACGACTAGGTCGCACTGATTCATCAAATTTAAAAAATCTTTCAGTTCAAAGAATCCTAGATAGATTGCTTTGGAATTCGCTGCAATTTCGGAGTTCATTTCATGCTCGGTAGGACCGCCCAACAAAAGCGGAATGAATCCTTTTTCTTGCAATTTATCAGAAAGTTCGATCCAGTTTTTTTCTCCCCAAAGCCGGGTGAGCCAGCGAGTTCCGCAGCCGGTATTTAAGCCGATGATCTTTTTTCCAACCGGAAGATCGAATTTCAGATCAGATTTTGGCAGATCGAGAATATATTTTTCTCCGTTAAAGTCATAACCGAACATTTCGAAGATTTCCTGCGGATAGCTTTTGCGATTTTGCAGGCAGAGATCATCCCAGAGCCCGGTTTGCCATTTGTGTTCTGCATCACTATCGGCCGGACGGCATTTGCCGAATTCATCGGGCAGGTATCCCTTTTTCGCTCCAGCTTTGATGCTTTCCGCTAAAACCAGAGCATGCTTGTCTTTATCCAAATTTACTAAAAGATCGAATTTCTGATTTTGCAGCCAGAACACATTTTTTTCATTCCATTCCAAAACATTGTGTACGAATTTTTTCGGAACAAAAATGGGAGATTCGGTGAGCCAGGTTATTTCTGCTTTGGGAAATTCTGAACGCAGTTTCCGCAAAATTGGAGTAGTGCGGATCACATCTCCGGCAGCTCCTAATTTGATGATCAGAATACGTTTTTCCAGGGGAATAAAATACTCGCAGTTTTCGCAGTGAGCGCCATGTTCTTTGTGCGGACGGCAGGGAATATCTCCCCGAAAATGACAGCAATTATTCCTTATTTGCATCAAATTAAATTACCATTCTTTTTAACCCCTCTGTCCATCGAATGCCGGACATCTCCCCTTAACAAGGGAGAAATTCGGAATCCATTCTCTCCCCCTGTCAAGGGGGATACAGGGGGTTGTAATAGATTTTTATTAATCATTTTGGGCAGCTTGCTCTTGTTTCTCACTTTCCCGACGTTTGTAATATTGCGCTTTCTCTTTGGGCGTGACCACCACGTTACCGATAAATTCGTCATATTCCAGGTCGGGGCACATCTCGGCGATGCTGTTGATTATCTCCAGCATATTGGGAAAGCTCATGGGAAAATCGAACATTTTTTCCAAATCTTCAGATTGATATTTCAAGCGGATCAATTTGCGTTTGTCATCCGCAAACTCGATTTTACGCAAATCATTCCAGGCAACAGTGAAAGAATTTCTCCCCAGGTAGCGGAAAGAAATATTTTCCTGTCGGAAGACAATTTTATTCAGGGAAAAGAGGTTTTTCATAACTGAATTCAAAGCCAGAAAAAGAATGGCAAATGGAACGAATTTCTGAAAAGTGGAAGAATCGGTGGAAATTTTAGCAAAGATGAGCCAGCCGGAATAAACCACAGCCAACATCCCAAAGATAAGTGTAAACCAGCGAATGAATTGATTGAAAATGTATTTGCGGGGAAGTCCTTTTTTTTGATTGATCTCGATTAGATTGTCGATATTATTCATAATTCCTCAATTTTAAGAAAGTCTGCCACGCTGCATTTCCAGCAGAACTTTTTCGGGAGCGCTGTAATTACCAAAGATTTCCAGGTCAAATCCATCGCCGTGAAAATCGCTGCCACCGGTACGAATAAGTCCGTTTTCTTTGGCGATTTCATTGTAATGATAAATCGTTTCATCATTGCATTTGGCATAAAAAACTTCCATGCCGTCGATGCCGTGGGTAACCAGTTCATAAATCAGGGCATCGTCTCCCATCGTGTAGGGATGAGCCAACACGGCAATGCCGCCGGCTGCGTGGATCGTTTCAATTGCTTCTTGCGAAGAAGGAGCGAATTTGGGAACATAGGCATAACAGCGGTCACCAATATGCAGATCAAAAGCTTCATATTTATCGGCACAATAACCGGATTCGATGAGAGCACGAGCAATGTGTGGTCGTCCCAGATAATTATTTTTTCCAGCGTAGGATTGAACTTGTTCCAGGTCGATATTGATACCGCGGGCATTCAATTTCTCGATGATCGCTTTTGCTCTGCCGAAACGGCTATTGTAGATATTCTTCAGCTGTTTGGTCAGCGCTTCATTCTTCAGATCGAAATTATAAGCCAGAATATGAGTATCGCGCTCTCGATGCAAAGTGCTGATCTCCACCCCCGGGATAAGTTCGATTCCCAGAAATTCCGCATAATCTTTAACTTGTAAATAACCGTCGATATTATCATGATCTGTGATGGCAATGACATCGTATTCTCGGTCTTTGGCTAATTCCAAAACTTCTTCAGGCGAATATATCCCATCCGAAAAGTTCGTGTGAACATGCAGGTCAATTTTCTTCATAAATTCCTTTCTAATTTAATTTTTCTCTACGTTGTTCAAATTTGAATAGGGGTTATTTGTCAATCGAAATGTATAGTTCGAAGCAGGAAAACATTTACTGGTGTGAGTTTACAGCATTTATTTAAGCAGCAGCATTTTATTCGCTGCCAGTTCTTTTTCTCCCGAAACCAATTTGTAAAGATAAACTCCAGATGGACAAGGTTTACCAATTGAATTTGTGCCGTTCCATTCAATAGAAATTTGGTGATTTTGTGATTGAGTGATTGGGAGATTTTTTAACTTCTGACCTTTGGAATTAAAGATTTGAATTTCTAAATCCTGATTACTGAAGTCTGAAATCTGAAAACTGATCTCTGTAGATGGATTGAAGGGATTGGGGTGGTTGGAAAGTTTGATCTCAGGCTTTGGAAGAACGTGTTCCGCTTCTGTGTAATTTGTTAAAATATAAGCTCCACCATTTGTAAGCGCCATGATGTGGATACTGCTCAATGCCGGGTTTACATACAGTTTATTTATCGAAAGATTGGGTAGACCAACATTCATGAAAATGAGATCATTTCCCAACCATTTTGCCACACCATCATCTGCTTCCCAGCCTACAAAAATATTGTCTGCCATATCAATTTCTACGCAAGATAGAAAATCACTCCAGAACTCAACCTGCCAGGTAGCACCAAAATCGGTGGAACTCCATAATCCGGAAGAATTTGAAGGACCTGGAAAAATGCCAAACAATGTGGAATCATTTCTGAATGACATGTCGGTGATCAAGGGAGAATTTGTTGATGCATTCCATGTAATGCCATAATCATCGGAATAATAAACACCGCTGAGATCGCCTGAGACTGAAACGACATAATGATTTTGCCAGAATACCATATCGACGCAGTTCATTTCCACATAAAAGTTAAATACTTCCCAAGACTCCCCATCGGTAGATTTAAATAAACCGTCATAAGCTCCGATAAAATATTCCTGCTGATCTTCATTATAAACCAGAAAATTAGGTTCAAAAATCCATTCCATTACTTCAAATTCTAAAGTGAATTCATTAAATTTGTAAACACCGTCAGAATAACTTCCGTTACCTTGAATTAATAGAAATTCACCATTTCCGATCAGCAAAACATCCCAAACCGGAAGCCCTCCATAACTTTCCAGAATCCATTCCTCGCCATTCTTTAGAAGAAGTCCTTCGTCACAGGCCAACACAAAAGGATAATTACCTTCAAAATTCTGGGCAAAACCATTTATCGAGTAATCCTCCTCACAGATAGGAGTCCATTCATAAGCATAAAGCAGGGAGAACGTTAGTAAAATACAAAGTAAATATTTCATTTTAACCTCCAAAAATCTTGTAAACTCGGAATGTACACCACAGGTGTTCTTCCGAGTGTTGGAATAAACCTTCCAACATTCTGATGACCTACGGACAATCAGAAGTTTGACATCATTTAAGCAGCAGCATTTTATTCGCTGCCAGTTCTTTTTCTCCCGAAACAAGTTTATACAAATAAACTCCCGATGGACAGGATTTGCCGATTGAGTTGGTGCCGTCCCATTCTACAGAAATTTGGTGATTTGGTGATTGAGTGATTGG
Source organism: Candidatus Cloacimonadales bacterium (assembly GCA_030656075.1). GTDB lineage: Bacteria > Cloacimonadota > Cloacimonadia > Cloacimonadales > TCS61 > B137-G9. The sequence goes on along the minus strand of JAUSOT010000047.1, from coordinate 35,237 downwards.
GAGATTTGTAACTTTCTGTCCTTTGGAATTATAGATTTCAATTCGTGCATCTTCGTGCAAATTAGTGGTTTCAAAACTAATTTCTGTACTGGGATTGAAAGGATTGGGGTGGTTGGAAAGTTTGTAATAGAATGCTGGAAGAGAGATTTCATAATCATCGGAATGGACATAATTTTCGAAGATGAATTCAAAAAAATATATACTGTCGGGTTCAACAGTAATAGTAGTATTTAGCGAAGCTAATTCATCAAGATGAATATTTAAATTGTAATTTCTACCAAGCAAATAAGCCGAAAAATATCCTGTACCGTCTGTATAAATCTCATCCTCTTCGCTTGTATAATAATTATACTCCAAATGAACACTTGGAACCGGATTCATCATGGAATCATAAACGAAGCCATTTATTACACCACTCGAATTTACACAAAATGGATAAGAACCCATTGTAGAGTAACTATTTTTCGCTAAGCCACTGCCCAAATCTTCATCCGGCGGTATACCATACCAATATGTAAATCTTGCCAATGTTTGATCTCCATATGGTGGATTTACATCTATACCAAATGAGATTTCGTCCATGCCCATTGGGCTCTCAAAAGTAATTGTGTCACCTAAATGATTAAATGCAAAAGGTGGTTGAACATCAGTATGATAAACTAAGAATACACCATTTTCATTACATGTTATTCCATTTTCAAAATATGAGGTACAATTGTTGGACGCTAAACTGCAACCATCCAGATTTTCTAATCCAAATTCGTAAAAGTCAGATATTTCCAAAAACCACCAGTAATTATTAAATTGGAATTCGCTTAAAAATAAGGGTGAAATCGGATTAGCAGAAAGACCTGCAAAACAGATCAAAAGAAAAACAATAATTAAAAAAATCGTTCGCATCTTTACCTCCATGAAATCTGGTTGAGAAGTCTATCTTCGTAACCTTATTTTAAAAGCAGCATTTTGTTCGCTGCAAGTTCTTTATCTCCTGAAACAAGTTTGTAGAGATAAACGCCGGAGGGACAGGTTTTGCCAGAAGAATTTGTTCCATCCCATTCAACAACTACTCTCGTTCCTAAACTCCCGTTTGGGAACGTATCAATCACGTTTATCTTCTGTCCTTTGGAATTAAATATCTGAATTTCTAAATTCTGATCACTGAAGTCTGAAATCTGAAAACTAATCTCTGTGTTGGGATTGAATGGATTCGGAAAGTTGAAAAGCTTATAGAACGAAGATGGTAGCTCAATTTCATAATCATCGGAATGAACATAATTTTCGAAAACAAATTCATAATAATTTTGTGCATCCGGTTCAATAGATATTATCGAATCCATTGAAGCAAGCGCTCCAAGATGAATATCACAATTGTAATTAAAGGCATAAAGTTCTACTTCGAAATACCCATTTTCGTCAGTATTGATGTCAGGAATACTGATACAATCCGGTGTATGTTCGATTTCCACATTTTCGACAGGATTCATGAGTGAATCAAACACATAACCGCAAAAAATTCCCCTAAAACCAATTCCATCATCCCATGTTCCCATCGAGGGTGTGTTGTCTTTGGCAAACACGTAATAGGTATCAGCAGCATTTAAAGATAAACCAACTGCTCGAAGAGATTGTCCTGCTGAAGGAGCCAAGACCATGCTGTTCAAAGTTCCAAAGTTGAAAGAAGAACCATCTCCCAGAGAATATAAAATGCTGACGCTATCCGTTTGTTCGTTTATAAATAATGGCGTCACTAAGTCTTCTTCCGTTACAACCAATAATGTTCCTTCATAATATTCAATCCCCGGTTGAAAATAGGAACTTCCCTCGGAACACACTACCTGGCAACTATCCAAACAATTCGTTTCCAGATAATCACTGTACAATTCCATTTGCCAGCCGGTCTCGGTAAAAATGAATTCAGTAATGTTTATATGTGGTGCGATCGGATTGGCAAAAATTGAAACACAGCTAATTAAAAACAAAATAATAAAAAATTGCTTCATCATTCCTCCTGTTTTCCAATGTTCAAACAAGTTCCCGAACTCTCCGTTTAGTTCACTGGCGCAAAGATTTGATTTTTTTGATTTTCAGTCAAATAAAAAATCTCTAAAAATTAAAAAAGTTAGAATTTTGTTTACAGATTTGCTGCATAAAAGCCTTTTGAACATCAGATAAAATTTAATGATAGAGTGTTTTGATGCATTCTGTCTCATCCGTCTGACCACATAAACGTGTAGGTTCATTTATGTGGTCAGACACCTTCTCCACCGGAGAAGGAAAAGTGTTTATTATATTCTATGATTTTTATTACCCTCTCCTTTGGGGAGGGCAGGGTGGGGCAAAGTATAGAATGATTATGAAAAAATAATAACATAAGGAGTTTACATGAACTTGCGAGAACAACTTGTCGAAATCTGCGATCTCTATCCCGATCTGAAACTGAATTTTCACTACAGTTTCTGGGAAACGGATTTCCTCAGATTTTACCAGAGTCAGATCAATTACAACATCTCCAAAACTTCCGTCTCACTTTCCACGACGATTTACCAGGGCAAAAAATCTTACAGCTTTTCTTTGAAAGATCCTACCCGCGAAAAATTGCTGGAAAAGATCGAAGAGGTGCTTCCCATCATCGATCATCTGCCGGAAGACCCCGATTTTGTCGATTTGGAAGATGATAAAACCAGAAGCAGCGAAAAGGAAAAAGCCAACAACATCGAAAAAGTGAACCTGGATACTAAAATCGACATTCTGCAAAAAGTTGCCGATGCCGTGAGACCATTTGATTTCAAAATTTACGGAACGTTCATCTGTAACTACAGCACACTTTACATCATCAACAGCAACGGACTCAACAAGCGGGAAATAAGCACACCCATCTACTTGGAATGTAAAGCTGTTTCACAGAAGAATGAAGTCACTGTTCTGGAAGTGTATGGCGGCGAAAATATTGGAACTTTTCATGAAAAGAAATTCATTTCCAACCTGGTGAACAAAGTGAAAGCTGCTTCCGGTGAAGTGGTAGATGTGGAAGCTGGTGAATACGATGTGATACTGGCTCCGCGTTGTATCGGAGAATATTTCCTCAATCTGGAAAGCAGCATGACAGCCGGCAGTCTGGATCAAAAACAGAGTTTTTTTGAAGGCAAACTCGACACGAAAGTATTTCCCGAAAATGTTACAATTATCGATGATCCTCACCATCCCGATCTCATTAATTTTGATTACAACGGAGATGGAAGAATTTACCAGAAAATGCCTATAATCGAAAATGGTGTTTATAAGAATTTCATTGTGGATAATTATTACGGACGCAAGTTGAAGATGGAACGCAACGGAGCTGATGGCGCAGCTTTAGTAATGAAACCAGGCGGTAAAACTTTGAAAGAAATGATCGGCTCCATCCAAAAAGGATTGTATATTTCCAGCCTGCATTACATGAATTTCATCAACCGCAAAGAAACCTCCATCACAGGACTCACGCGTGACGGAACCTTCCTGATCAAAGACGGCAAGATCACCAAAGTTGTGAATAATCTGCGTTTCACCGAAAAAATTTCCGACATTATCAAGGGCATTACCGACATCGAAAATGAAGCCGTTACGATCCCGTTTTCGGATAATTATGGAGAGTTTGGCATCTACAGCGCACAAATGCCGCATGTAAAAGTGAAAGGTTTCAAGATCAGTTCATCGACGAGAACTGTGTAAAATCATGAAACCACGAATTACACGAATTGACACTAATTCAGTTAATACAGAAGTAGATTTACTTTATCCTGAATTATCCTACAAAGTTGTTGGTGTAGCCATGGAAGTTCATCGAAAACTAGGTCCTGCTTTTTTGGAAAAGGTTTATGAAAATTCTATGATGGTCGTTTTTGAAAGAGATAATGTTCCAGCAAAACAGCAATTTCCAATTCCTGTTTTTTTCGACGGGAATAATGTCGGTAATTATGTGGCAGATATTATTGTCGCTGACAAAATAATCCTCGAATTGAAAACAGTTGATTCAATAACTGATGTTCATGTAGCACAAGTTATGAACTACTTAAAAGCTACCGGGAAAAGATTGGGAATTATCTTGAATTTCAAAAATAGTTCACTTGAACAACATAGAGTTGTTTTGTGAATAATTCGTGAAAATTAGTGTCAATTAGTGGTTAATAAAGGAGAAATTTTAAATGAAAAAATTAGTTTATGACATAATAAACAAACTGAATAGAAATGATATTTCTTACGCCGATGTGCGTTTCACTAATACTGATGAACAGACGATCTACTTTGAGAAAGGTGTACTGAAATATTTTGGTTCCAATCTGGATTCGCTGGCTCTGGGAATCCGCGTGTTGGCAGATGGTTGCTGGGGCTTTGCCGGAACGACTATCCTCACCAATGAGTCAATTGATAAAACGATCAAGAAAGCAATTTCTAATGCCAAGTTAGGAAGCCGTTTCCGCGTTGAGCCAGTTGAATTTAAAAAGCTTCCAGCTGTTCAGGACAGCTATTTTTACAAACCAATTGAAGATCCATTTCTGATGGATGATAAATTCAAGATCGATTTCCATGAACAGATCGCTAAGAAATTGGTGGGGAATGAAAAGATAGTTTATTCTTATGTTTACACCGAATTCTATCGACAATATAAAATCTATGCCAATACTGAAGGAACAATGGTAGATTCTTTAGTTTACGATTCCATGCCCAAAATGTATGTTCTTGCTTCAAATGGAAGAGAATCAATGTGCAGAAATTGGCCGGGTGATATGAATGGCAAACGCGGAGGATTTGAAGTTATCCGCAATGTGAAAATGGAAGAAAACACCGACAAGATTATCGAAGAAGCAATCCAACTTCTGGATGCACCACGCATCGAAGAAGAACGTGCTGACATAATTATTGGCGGCGGACATCTGGCGTTGCAATTACATGAATCGGTCGGACATGCCACAGAAGCTGACAGGATATTCGGCAAAGAAATTTCTTATGCCGGTAAGACGTTCATCAAACCCCAAATGCTGGGAAATTTCCGTTATGGATCGGATCTGGTGAACATTTACAGCGACAGCCTCAACCAAGGTGGTATGGGATATCACGTCGTGGATGATGAAGGAACTCCCGGAGCTACTGTTGATATTGTGAAAAATGGTATTCTGTTAGATCAGCAGACATCGCAGGAAACAGCAGCGCTGCTGGGTGTGAAACCAAGTTCCAACATGCTGGCATCCTACGCCGATGATATTCCGCTCATCCGCATGACGAATTTCTGTCTTGCTCCCGGTAAAGGCAGCTTGGACGATCTGATCAAATCCACAGAAAATGGCTATTACATCAATTTCACCAAAACCTGGAGTATTGATGATAACCGCAATAATTTCCAATTCACCACCGAGATCGGCTGGAAAATCGAAAACGGTGAGATCAAACACATCGTGAAAGAACCGACTTATTATGGCATCACTCCCGAATTCTGGGCAGCCTGCAATGGTATTTGCGGACCGGAAGAATGGGAATTTCACGGCACTTTCCATTGCGGCAAAGGTGAACCGGGACAAGCCATGCATCTATCTCACGGAGTTGCTCCGGCGAGATTTAAAAATATTGTTTGCAATGTGAAAGCGTAGGTGGTGGAAGCGAATAAGCGGATAAGAGTGTAAGTGAAAATGTAAAACTTATCCCAAGATTCCTGCGGAACTTAGGACAAGTTTCAATTAAGACTTGGTTTCTGTCGAAGTTCATGAGCTGAGTCTATAGGGAGTCTCTCTGAGGATGAACTTACAGAGGCAAACGACGAAGAGTCTCATTTTCAAATAACATTTATTCTAACCTTCCAGGTTTTCAAATTCATGGAAGGTTTTCTTTTTTATTGACCTGCCCACAACCATCTATTCCTTTTGCGAAAGAAAATTTGGAGGTTATTATGAATAAATTTTGTCATATTGAAATTCCGGCTCCCGATCTGGATAAAGCTGTAAAATTCTATACAGAAGTCTTTGGTTGGGAAGTGGAAGTAATGGATCGTTACGCCTTTTTCCAAGATGGATTAGTTGGCGGCGGTTTTGATCCTGATATGAAAGTATGTGAGGGCGGACCAAACCTGGTGATCGAATGCGAAGATATTCCCACTAAAATGGCTGAGATAATAGCAGCCGGAGGAAAACAAACCAAACCCAAAACCGAGATCGGCGGAAATATGGGATTCTATGCTTCGTTTCTCGATCCCAATGGCAACCGGCTTTCCATCTGGAGCAAAGAATAATTCTTTGCAGATTCATTCTTTTAGATTGAATCGAACGATAACTTTGTGAAATTTATCTTCCTGAAAATACGTTGTATGAAGTTTCGCAAAGTTAATGATGAGTACTATCCGTGAGCAATAATCCGGCTTCGTGGGACTATGCCGGATAAAAAGGATGAGAAAAATGGAAATTAGACCAGACAAGAAATTGATCACCAAATCGTGGTTAATCTTGATCACGTTATCAATTGTAATTGTGCTTTTCGCTTTTGTTTTATACTTAATTCCAGCCATAGACGCTGATGTTGATTTTACGCCGTTTACTTTTTATTTGTGGTGGGTTGTAATCATCGTGATCCTACTTATGTGGATCATTTCAGCGCCAATCATGATCTTATGGATCAAGAACCTGTCCTACTTTATTGAAGATGATAAGATCGTTATCAAGAAAGGAATACTCACCAAGGTCAAACAGAATATTCCTCTCAGAATGATCACCGATTTTATGCTGGAAAGAACTCTTTACGACAGGTGGTTGGGAATTGGTTCGATCAAAATACAAACTGCCGGGCAAACCCAGAATGCCACAGGTTATGAAGGCAAACTTGCAGGCTTGCTAAACTGGGACGAGCTGCATGAAAAATTGAGATCAGACTTGAGCGGAGCAAAATCATCTGAGAACGATTTATCCAAATCTCCAAAATCTGAGCAAGGAACTCTGGAAAATATTCTGATTGAGCTGAAGAAGATCAGCGGGATTATGGAGGAGAGGAAGAAATAATAGTAACCATCAGGCTTCATTAAAGTTACGCTCGACAAGCGAATTGCACGAATTTGCACGAATGGAATGAAACAGATGTTTGATTTTGTCTTTGCGAGGAGTCTTCTTGCTGAAACTGGCGAAGCAATCTCTACTGTGAAGTGTAGAGTGAAATTGTAGCGGGAGCTGCACAAAGGTGCGTCACTTAGCGGGAGTTATGTGATGAGATTAAAAGATTTGATGGTAATAATAATAGGAGGATTATGATGAATATTTACTTCGGTTATGCGTTGATTATTATAGCTTTTATTTTTGCAGCAATCTATTTAATGTTAAAATTCCCAAAGCCAGGATTGGCCGTTACGTTATGCTCGTTAATGGTTTTTACTGGAATTTTTATAATTATCCAAGAAAGAGTAACTAAATTAGTTTTTAAAGGAATTGGTACAATTGAATTAGCTGAAGAAAAAGCATTTGAGTTTTTATCAAGCATTGATAGTTTAAAAGCAAAAATTGAAAAGGACACACTTGAATTATCATTATTAAGCGAAAAACTTGATAGTATGTTCAAAATAGATGAAAGTGGAGGTATTGTACCTTTAAAAGGATTAAATGTAGGTAGTATAATATGTGTAGAAAATGGAGGAGTACAACTTTTTTGTTATTATCCTGTGACACATGAAAGTCCAGATGGTACTGTTCATGGTGGTTTTATAATGTTAGGTGGCAAGAGTATTTTAAAGTGGACTGCAAGATCAACAGGTAATGGTGGTGTAGATTCACCATTCTTTGAAGCTATTGTTGATACCTTTGAAGTGACAGGTCATTTTTTAAATTTGGGTGGAGTTAATAAATATTATAATGCTCACAAGCTAAAGAATAATGAAGAATTGATTTTAATACCTCAAATTAACGGATATGGTGATATTTTTACAGGAATAGATTTTGTTCACTTTATTTTCAATTCAACCGGTGAAATTAATATTATCAATAAAACTCAGAATTTTTCGAATAATGATACATCAGGTAAATTGTGTCTTTATAGTTCAAATTCAAATATCATTTTAAAGAATAGATTTAATTCATCTGCTGATTTCATAATAGAATTAACTTTTACAAATTCAATTCCTAAATAATGAGGTTAAAATGCAATATCGTAAATTTTGCGAAGAAGAGGTTTCCATCCTGGGTTTTGGCGTCATGCGCCTGCCAATCCTGGAAGGAGATTCCAAGAAAATCGATGTGGAAAAAACAGAAGAGATGCTGGATTATGCCATCGAGCACGGCGTCAATTACATCGACACAGCCTATCCTTATCACGGTGGTGAAGGCGAAAAAGTTGTGGGCGAATATTTAAAAAAACGTGGGATCAGAAGTTTGTCACTGTAGGGGCGATTCATGAATCGCCCAAAAATACTGTGAAAAACAGTGAACTATAAAGGAGGACAAATGACGAAAAGAGACAAAGGTAAAATTTTTTCAGGAATTGTGCTGATTTTGCTGGGACTTTCTATATCCGGTATAAATCTGTTTGCGGGTTTTGGACAAAATACAATTTTACTGCTTCTGGGCGGATTATTTATCGCCTGGTATTTTTACAGCAATTCCTACGGACTGCTCATTCCCGGCTGCATCTTAGCCGGGCTTGGCTTGAGTTCGCTCGGCAGTCATTATTTCTGGAATTCACCTCACAACAGCACACTGGGAATTGGATTAGGTTTCGTAGCAGTCTTTGTAATAGACCTTCTGCATAAAGGAAAATCGCCTTGGTGGCCGCTTATTCCTGGCGGGATAATGGTTCTTTCCGCTCTCTCGCAGGGAGCTTTCGGGATGAGAAATTTGTTCCATATCGGCTGGCCGTTAATCCTGATAATTCTTGGACTCTGGATCATCGGAAAATCAACTGGAATTTTCAAAGGTAGAGATAAAAAAGATTCTGAAAAACCTTTGAATAAAGATTGAAATCTCATATTAATATATCTTTAAATTTTTTACAGGATTTACAGTAAGAAAACAATTTTGCTCCTTCTCCTCGATAGGAGAAGGTTGGGATGAGGTCGAAAATAAACATGAGTAAGAAAGTTTTAGTTCCAATTGCCAACGGTACCGAAGAATTGGAAGCAGTCGGTATCATCGATACTTTGCGCCGCAGCGGGGCGGAAGTCACGGTTGCTTCCGTTCAGGAATTGATGATCATCGGTAGCTGTAAAACCAGAATTATTGCCGATAAATTGATTGCTGATTGCTTGAACGAAGATTGGGATATGATCGTTTTACCTGGTGGTATTCCGGGTTCAAATCATCTGCGTGATTCTAATGATCTTACAAAAATTCTCAAAAATCAAGCTGCTGAAGGAAAATATTATGCTGCCATTTGTGCTGCACCGGTAGTGGTTTTGCAGCATCATGGACTGCTGAAAGGCAAGAAAGCCACAGCCAATCCCGGTTTTGCCAGTCATCTGGAAAACAAAGAATCAATGCAGGAAAGAGTGGTAGTTGATGGAAACTGCATTACCAGCCAGTCCCGCGGAACCGTGTTGGAATTTTCCATTAAATTGATCGAATTATTGTTTGATCGAGAAAAAGCTGAGCAGCTCGCCAAGGAAATGCTGTTGAGATAACTGTATTTCAACCTGGAAGGAATAAGCCAGAAGCTGAAACCCTGCCATCGCCTCTTTCTCAAAATCTCTCATTTGGCAATGTCAGGGTTGAAATGTGAAAAGAGGTGAAAGAAACCTTGGCAAAGTCAAGCATGAAGAGTTTTATGAAAGAGACTTTGACAAGGTTAACAAGGTTAACAAGGTTAAGCACAAAACTGTTGACAGCATATTCCGCCAAAAAAATATTGCACATCTGAATATGGAGTTAAGATATTTTTATAGGAGATAAATGATGAAATCAGGAATTCATCCGAAATATGAAAAGGTTACAGTAACCTGTATTTGCGGCAATACTTTTGAAACAAAGTCAACCAGCAAGAATGTCGAAAAGATCGAGATCTGTTCAAACTGCCATCCTTTTTATACAGGAAAACAAAGAACAATAGCTAAAGAAGGTCGAATCGAAAAATTCAACCAGAAATATAACATTAACACAGAAGAATAGCTATCAAGAATTTTTCGCACCACAACTGAATTCAAATCGGATCGTTGTGGTGCGTTTTTTTATCAGGAAACAGGCACATGAAACAGCCATGGTTGATTGTACGCACACAGGAGCATAATTAAATAAAGTTAACTCCCTGTGTCCCTCAATTTTGGGGAAATTTAAGATTCCAAATTTCTCCCCTGTCAAGGGGAGATGCCGTTAGGCAGAGGGGTTAAAAAAGGAAATTGTATTTATATGAATAAAGAAAAAAAGCAGATTCAGGTTGGCGGCCAGGCTGTCATCGAAGGTGTGATGATGCGCGGCCCGGAATACCTGGCAACTGCAATTCGTCGCAAAGATAAAACCATTGAAATCAAAAAACAGAAGTTTGAAAGCATCACAAAATCCAATAAATATCTGGCTTTACCGATCATAAGAGGCTTTGTGTCGCTGGTAGAAATGATGAAAATCGGAATTGGAACGTTGAATTTTTCTGCTTCTCGTGCTGAGTTGGATTGGAAAGAAGAAGAGAAAAATGACGACAAAAAACCGAAAAAAGAAAAATCGAAATCCAGGCAGAAAACCGAAGAGGTCTTCAGTTATATCTTTGCTTTTGGATTGGCATTTCTGCTTTTTGCCTTCCTGCCCTACCAGATAGCAGAATGGATGAACCTGGCTAAAGAAAATATCTATTTCAATCTTTTTGCCGGCAGCATCCGCATTGTTTTTTTTGTGATCTACGTCTGGGCGATCAGCCGGATGAAAGACGTACACAGAATATTCGAATACCACGGAGCTGAGCATAAAGCTGTTTTTGCCTATGAAAACGATAGCGATCTGTCTGGGGCAAAAGTGCAGGAATTCAAAACTCTGCATCCCCGCTGCGGAACGAGTTTCATGTTTTTTGTGCTGCTCATTTCCATCCTGATCTTTTCCATCGTGGATACGATCGTGGCTCGTTATCTCGGTGTGCCGTCCGTTCCCGTTCGCCTGTCTTATCACTTACTGATGATCCCGCTTATATCGGGAATTTCCTATGAAGTTCTGAAGCTTTCCGGCAAGAACATCAAGCATCCTCTGGTTAAATTGATGACTGCGCCCGGGCTGGCTTTGCAGCGTATCACCACTCAGCCGCCGAATGATGAACAAGTGGAAGTGGCAATTGTTGCCATGAAATCCGCTTTGGAAATGGATATATCAGATTATACAAATATTCAATATATCGAGGAATAGATGCTGCCTGTCGCTAAAATCAACAAATTACAGAAAGAATACGATCTGATCAAAACAGATATTTACGATCCGGCTAAGATGTCTGATCGAAAATATTATAGCAAAATCTCACGTCGTTTCAAAGAATTGGAAGAAATTCTGAATTGCTGGCAGGAAATCCAGGATCTGGGAAAAATGATTTCCGAGAATTCTGAAATGATCGAAAATGAAACCGAGGCGGAACTGCGGGAAATGGCCAGGGAAGAGAACGAAGAAGCTGAACTCGCCAGAAGTGAAAAAGTGGAAGTTCTGAAACAACTACTGGCTCCCAAAGATCCCAATGATGATAAAAATGCTATCGTGGAAATTCGTGCCGGAACCGGCGGAGACGAAGCAGCTCTTTTCGTGGCTGATCTTTATCGGATGTATTCTTATCTGGCAGAGAGAAAAGGCTGGAAAAAGACGTATATTTCTGCCAATGAAACCGGTGTTGGCGGCTTTAAGGAAATAATTTTTTCCTTATCCGGGGAAAATGTTTTCGGGGCTATGCGTTATGAAAGTGGAGTGCATCGTGTTCAGCGTGTTCCTGTCACTGAATCTCAAGGCCGGATTCACACTTCAGCGATTTCGGTGGCTGTGCTGCCGGAAGCAGATGAAGTGGAAATCGATATCGATTCAAATGATTTGAAAATAGATGTCTATCGTTCCAGCGGCCATGGCGGACAAAGTGTGAATACCACCGATTCGGCCGTTCGCATCACACACATTCCCACCGGACTGGTCGTCACCTGTCAGGATGAGAAATCTCAACTTAAAAATAAATCCAAAGCAATGAAAGTGTTGCGTTCTCGCCTGCTGGATCTGGAAATCTCCAAACAGGAAGCTGAAATTTCTGCTTCCAGGAAGTCTCAAGTGGGCACCGGAGACCGCAGCGCCAAGATCAGAACCTACAATTTTCCTCAATCCAGAGTCACCGATCACAGAATAAATTTGACATCATTCAAGCTGAATAACATATTGCTCGGCGAATTAGATGAGTTTATCGATGCCTTAGGGGTCGCGTATAAAAATGAGATGATGAATGGCTGATAAAAGTGGATGAAATGAAAAATTCCGAACCTCCGGAACCTTTGGTTCTGGAAAGTTCATTGAAAAACAAAAATACTCTATTAATTTTTTTATAATCTAAAATTATGTGGATAATATCACTGATCATTATTATCGTATTTTTTATTTTAGCTGGTTTTTTTTCAGGTATTGAAACCGGTTTGATTTCACTTGACCGGATGAAAATGGAACAGGACACTAAAACCGATAAAAAGAAAAAACAGATCCAGCATTTCCTGGAAAATCCGAACCGCCTTTTTGGTACAACACTTTTTGGAACGAATATCTCGATCGTCATCGTCACGTCATTAGCTATATTTTTGTTGAGGAAACATAATGTTTTCCATCTCTCGGAACATATAGCGACGTTGATTATCGCAGGGTTTCTGCTGATCTTTGCCGAGATCATTCCTAAAGCAATTTATCGAGATCATCCCAATAAACTGGTAACGCAGGGATTTCCTGTTTTGCGGATATTCAGTTTTATTCTGCAGCCGTTTGTTCGTTTCGTCTCACTTTTGAATAACTTTCTCGCTAAACTGTTCAAACTTCCGGAAAACAGCGGTTATCATTTACTGACCAGGGAAGACCTGTCCTTGATGCTGGCAGAGACGCAGGATGATGGCGTGCTGCACGAAGAACAGCGTGAAATGCTGGAAGAAGCTCTGGAATTCACGGAACTCGATGCCAATAATATAATGGTGCACCGTACGGATATTATTGCATTTGAAAAAGATACACCCATTAATGAAGTGATTGAAATTGCCAAAGAAAATGGTTATACACGCTTCCCGGTTTATGAAGGTGACCTGGATAATATCATCGGCATACTGATTATCTATGACCTGATCAAGATTGAAGCTGACAGCCAGGCTGTAGCCGGAGATTTCCTGCGGGAAGCTTTCGTTTCTCCGGAAACTACCGATGTTGATCATCTGCTCACAGAGATGCAGGCGAACAAAAAAAGCATGGCAATCATTGTCGATTCGTTCGGTGGAACGGCCGGCTTGGTTACCATCGAAGATATTCTGGAAGAGATCGTCGGTGAAATCGAAGACGAATATGATACAGCTTCCGAAGAAGTGGAAAAGTTGGACGACAACACTTTTCTGCTGCCCGGTTTCATGGAAATCGATGCCCTGAACGATGAATTTGAGATCGATCTGCCGGAAGGTGATTACGAAACTATTGCCGGATTGATCATTGATAAACTGGAAAAAATTCCCGAGCAGGGAACTCAGATCAAAGTCGGATCATGGACGATTAAGGTTGTACAGGTAACCGCTAAAAAAATTGTTCGGGTAGAGATTCATTGCAACAAGACAGTACTTGCCAGGAATTAGAGGACAGAAAGTGCAAACCTTCAAAAGCAATCTCCTCAATCCGATTTCACCCACAGAAACTCAACTTCTCAAAAAAGTCTTCATCACATTGAAAGATGGGAAAATAAGCTCTATTTCAAATCTTCATCACGGTGATTATGAGGATAGAACCGATCTGATCTGCATTCCCGGTCTCATCGATACTCATGTTCATCTTTCCCAGTTTTATATCCGCGGCTCTCACAGCCCCAGTTTGCTGCACTGGCTCAAGACTTATACTTTTCAGGAAGAACTTAAATCTAAAGATGTAATATATGCCGAAAAAGTTGCGCGTGATTTCTTTGCCGACAGCGTGAGCAGAGGAACCACGACTTCCGTGATTTACACTGCCCCATACAAACAGGCTTGTGATATTGCCTTTGAAGTTGCACAAGAACTTGGCGTACGCGCTATCATCGGCATGACGATGATGGATGCCAATTCCCCCGATTATCTGCAGCAGGATTCCACCCGAGCTTTTGAAGACAGCGCAAATCTTTTCGATAAATGGAACCGAAAGACCGGTCTGTTGGAATATGTTTTCACACCGCGTTTTGCACTTACCTGTTCTGCTTTGCTCATGAAGATCACGGGTGATTTTGCCAGGAATGAAAATGCCTATATTCAGACCCATCTTTCCGAAAATAAAGTTGAGATAAAACGAGCTTTGGAGCTCTTTCCGCAATACGGCAGCTACACCGAGATCTATGATCGGATGGGACTGCTGGGACCGAAAACAATTTTGGGTCATGTGATCCATGTAGATGATGAAGAAATTTCCATTTTGAAAGAAACCGAAAGCAAGATTGCACACTGTCCCGATTCCAATTTCTTCCTGAAAAGCGGCATGTTCCCCCTCCAAAAACTGAAAGAAGCCGGACTTGATATTGCGCTGGGTTCCGATGTGGCCGGCGGCACTTCGCTTTCCATGCTGAACGTGATGAAGATGGCTGCTTTCCGCCAGAATGAGTATGTGATTCCTCCGCAGGAAGCTTTTTATTATGCTACTCTGGGCGGAGCAAAAGTGCTGGGAAAAGAAAATATTGTCGGTTTCATCGAAGCAGGAAAAGCTGCCGATCTGGTTTTTCTGAAAATTCCTCCCACCCGCCGTGATGAAGCTGAAAATATTCTCTCCAGGATGATCTACACTCATGAAGATGTGGAGATAGTGGAAACTCTGGTAGCCGGCAGGAAAGTGTTTTAGCAAACTTCTGATTGTTCCCGAAAACTTTCGGGATCATCAGAATGTTTACAGACATAATCAAACTTAAAAACCAACATTCCAAAGAGCTTTGCACATTCGGAAGTTGGGAAAACCTTCGTAACAGTTGTTAAGCAAAATCAATTTCTCATTACGAACTTTCCAGTTCGTAATGTAGTAACATTGGCAGCTTATGCGGCAGAAAAAATGAAGTTGAAACTTCTCATATTATCGCATTCCCAAGCGGAAGCTTTGGAATGAGTCTGAATTCTTCAGAACGATTACAATTTTTCTTTGACACAAAAAAAACATTTTTGCTTCTTTGTAACAGCTTGAATTTCCGGAATATGAACCGGACGTAAATGATATTTTTGAGGAGGAACTCATGTTAGTTAGTCTTTTTTCATTATTCACAAAATCGATCGGACGCAACCAGTTAAAAAATCTGAAGTATGGTATTCTGATTGTCACCGTTTTATTTACCTGTTTATCTTTAACCGCCGAAGATGCGCTCGTTGTCCGGCAAAACACCAATTTCGCCTGGGCAAGCAATTCTGTTTCAATAGATGACGGAGTTGTCAGTATCTGGGCAGATACCAAAACCAGCATCTGGAATATCTACGTGCAAAAGGTAGATGCTGCAGGAAACAAACTCTGGAATAATGGACAACCGGTTCTGTTAGATGAGAATGTAGACACCTCTGCAGGACCAATGTATGCTACAGTTTCAAGCGACAATTGTGTGATATTTTTGTGGATGGACAGGATAAGTGGAAATAACTTCAGAATGTATTCACAGAAAATTAATAGTGCCGGAGAATTTCTCTGGTCGCAAAATAACGAATTGCTGGTCGATAATACCTTTATTTGTCATCCTAATCTTATCGCCAATGAAGTCGACGGAGCATTCGTATTTTATCTTGATGCAGAGAACAATGGCATCATCGGAATAAATCTGGATGCAAATGCCAACAATCTCTGGTCAGCAATTCCCGATCCGCTTTTTGTGGATATCAGCTTAAGGGAGATTATCTCTGATAATAACGGCGGTGTAATAATAATCTATACTGAGCTTTCCGATGAAGAAATTCTGATGGCGGCCCGTATTAATTTTAATCGGGAGATTCTCTGGAATGGGATAGTAGCGATTTTGCTGCCCAGCTATTATTATCCTAAAATTACAGCAGTTGGATCAAGTAATTTCATTATTTGGTGGCGTTGGGATGAAAATGTTATTGGTCAACGCTTTGATCTGAATGGAAACCAATATTGGGGAGATGAAGGGATGGAAATTAACAATGAAGCGGTTTCCGAATTTGGCAGGGTGGAAATTGCCGGCGCTGAAAACAGTTTCTTCATGGCTTACTCAATATCTACTCCTCAACCGAACGAGTACAATTTTAAATTACAGAAATTTGATTTGAACGGAACTGCTCTCTGGGCTGATGCTGCTATTCTTGATGAGTGTCTCTATAGCTCAGCTTATTTCTTCGATTTGCTTCCTCGGGAAGATGAAGGTTGCTGTATTGACTGGCTTTTTGGTTCAGAGTTGTATGCTCAACAGATCGATGCCAACGGTAATAAATTTTGGGGAAATGACGGAATTCTGCTGGGAACGGATTATGATTCCGGATGGACACAGGGTGGAGTTCAGATCAATGAATTGAATGATCAGATTTTCTGCACCTGGCAATTGATCAAGGGCGGCAAATCACATCTTCGCTATCAATGTTTAGATTCAACCGGAAATATCCTGCTGCCAGGAGACGGTATAGACATCCAAAGCGGGATGCAATCAGGTTTCGGAGATTACCAGTTGATCGGAAATGACGATTCCAGCTACTCTTTATGGGGAGATGCTAGATTCGGTTTTGGAAGAATTTTTGCCCAACGGATATCACCCGAAGGTGAAAATTATTTTCCGGAATTCGGAATTGCTATCACAGATACGGCCTTCAGTAACCAATTTAATTTTGTAGCTAAAACTCTGCCGGATGGTGGAGTTGCGGTTACCTGGTGCGAAGTGAAAGAAAACGAAGAATTGAAAAGAGTGCGCTGGCAAATATTGAATCCAGAGGGGACTGTGCTTTCTCCCAACGGAAATGATATTACGGTTGATGTCATGGTTGATCAAACTAATCCTCAGATAGATATTGTGGATGGGAATATAATCATTCTCTGGGTGGAAGAAGATAAGATTGTGACGCAAAAACTTAACAATTATTCACCTGTCTGGGGGAACAACGGTTCACTTCTGATTGAAAACTGCGATACCGTATATACTACATTGATAGGCAATTACATCTGTTTTGAATATTTAGAAGAATTTTATTTCAATTGCATCGATGAAAATGGAAATCTTGATGCTGAATGGCCTTTTCCTGGAGTAGAGGTTTCTACTTCAAGATGGCACATAAATACTATGACTGAATTCAACGGTGATCTGGTTTTTATGTGGAAAGAAACACCTCAAGGACATAGGAATTACGGTTTTCAGATCTTAAATATGTCAGGAGATTATGTGTTTCCCGGTAGCGGATTTGTAATTGCTGAAAATGTAACTTTCAATGATCACGACTACCTGTTCGACGGCTGCATAAATCTTTTTCATGAAGCAGAAACAGGATTCGATATCATTATGGAACGCTATGATTTGCAGGGAAATGAAATTTGGAGTGGTACTACCATCCAAAACAATGATTATATTCACAGCTTGAATTCCACTAAATTGGGTGAGAACTTTCTGGTTACCTGGTACGTAAATTCTAATGAATATACGAATTCATACATGATGCATATGATAGATGCTGAAGGAAATCCTATAACATCAAATATAACAAGTGAAGATTTCGAGATTTATTCTGATAGAAGTGAATATCAACTCACCTCCATGACCGATAACGACGCTGCGATCATGTTTCACAGGGGTTATGATGTCGGTTCCGAAACTACTTTCTTTTCCAGCGGATTAGTTTCATACCTGGTAAATGTCAGTGATGTACCAATAATAGAAGATGAGATCGTGAAAACTACCAAATGCAATCTTTCCAACTACCCCAATCCTTTCAATCCAACCACAGAAATCAGATTTCAAATTTCAGATTTCAGTGAAGTTGAATCAATTGAGATCGAAATTTATAATTTGAAAGGCCAGAAAGTGAAAAGCTTTTCCAATCTTCAAATCACTCAATCACCAAATCACCAAATCGTTTGGGACGGCACCGACCAAAACTCAAAACCTGTTTCCAGCGGAGTGTATCTTTATAAATTGGAAGTGGATGGAAAAACGAAGGTAAGTAAGAAGTGTTTATTGTTGAAGTGATATGAAACCTTCGCAACGGTCATTGAACCTTGGCAACGGTTGGAAAGCAATTTTCTCATTACGAATTTTCTAATTCGTAATGCACTAACATGAACAGTTTCAGCTACTTAGATAATGAAGCCGAAGCTTCATCATTGATTATAGCATTCCAAAGTAGAAGCATAGGAATGAGAAGAGGAAGGTTCTTCAAGATGTTCAGACCGTTCGGAAGGTGATAAAATAAGCTTCGAGTTGCAAAGAACCAGTAACGATAACCCAAGATGATATTGCGTTCCCAAGCAGAAGCTGTGGAATGAGAAGATTATTCGAAACATTGAGATTCTTCCTGAGAACAACGTGCACGAAACGTCAGAAAGACAATTTCCCTCGTCTTTGCTTATTCCCTTACTCCCTTTTTCCGGTTTACTTTTAATTTTCTCAACAAAAAAATTGACTTTAAAACTGCCGGATTTAACCAGTCTCAATTAATTAGTGAATAAGATTTTAAAGTTTTTATCTTTAAGAAAATTGGAGTTGAATTATGGAAAATATCTTAAAAGTTTCGGATATGATAAATGAAAATTTCATTATTGATCTAATAAGCGATGACAAAGAAGCTGTCCTGGAAGAACTTCTGGATGTGATCTGCGAGAGTCCTCTCATCACAGATTGTAAAAGATTCCGTAAAGAGATATTCAAACGCGAAAAATTGATGAGTACGGGGATTGGTTATGAGATTGCTATTCCACATGCCAGGCATAAAACAGTGAAGGATTTCGTGATCGCCCTGGGCCGCAAAAAGGAAGGTTTGGAATATGCCTCCATCGATGATAAACCGGTGAAGCTCATCTTTATGATCGGTGCATCCGACAAGCAGGACAAAGATTACATCAAGCTTCTTTCCCGCCTTGTTCTGCGTTTAAAAAATAAGGAATTCGTGGAAAAACTGCTCTCTGCCGAATCACCTGCTGAAATCTATCGCAATATTGTAGAAACCAAATAATATCTATCCGAAGGATGGAGAGCGCACATTTAGTAGATTAAAATGAAAAAATTCATAATACACCAGAGACAATCTTCTAATTCAAACAGCAACCGGAAAAATAGAAATTACATCGGGTTCCGTGCCCGAAGGAGCAGAAAATGTACATGGTTTTACAGATAAATAAAGAAAAATATGTCGATGATGTATTAATGGCACTTGCTGAAGCTGGAATTTCCAATCCCATCGTGCTGTCCGGGGAATCATTGGGACACAAACTCACTTTTGATAATCCAATCTTTGCCGGCTTCCGTAATACATACGGTTCTGAGAAAAGCTACGGCAGGATCATCATGGCAGTGGCGGAAGAGCAGGAAGTTGAATTTATGCTGGCAGAATTGAAACATTCCGGCATAAATTTTGTGAAAGATGAAATCGGGAATATATTCTTGCTTCCCATTCATAAGGTATATTAATAAAAATGAGTAGTGATTATTTAATGATATTTCTGGGAATCTCCGCCCTGGCAGCCCTCCTGTTTTCGCGAGGTGCCACCCTGCTAAAATCACCTCTTATAGTCGGATATATTGTCGCCGGCGCCATTTTAGGACCAGCGGTTTTGAACCTTGTCAGCAGCCAGCAGATCGTCTCAATGGACATTATCAACACTCTCACGCTTTCTTTTCTGGGATTTGGGATCGGGGGAGAATTACGCTTTAATGAATTAAAAAAACTGGGTAAATCGATCATTGTAATTGTTATTTTTGAAGCGACAATGACTTTCATTTTGGTGGCAATTGCCACAGCGCTTGTCTTGAAAAACATTCCTCTGGGAATCATCTACGGTGCTTTAGCCTCGGCAACTGCTCCAGCCGGTACGGTCGATGTGATCCGCCAATACAAAGCTAAAGGCAACCTGACGACAACACTTTATGCCGTGATGGGATTGGACGATATTTATGCCTTATTGATCTACACAGTTTCCCTGCCGATCGCCATCATCTTTCTGGGTGGTGCAGCAGATGTTTCCATTGGACATTCTCTATTGCATGCCGGATTGGAAGTGGCTTTGGCCATCGGGATAGGAGTGGTTGTAGGATTCGTGCTGGTGTTAGTGGGAAGAAAGCTGCACGACAGAACCTCTCTTTTAATTTTTACTCTGGCTCTAATTCTCTTGAATTGCGGTATTTCCGGGAAATTGCAGATTTCCCCGATCCTGCTGAACATGGCTGCAGGTATTGTGGCTGTGAACAAGAACAAACTGGTTGCCGGTAAAATATTCTCTTCTCTGGGTGACTGGTCACCTCCCATTTACGTCTGGTTTTTTGTGCTTATCGGCACGAGGTTGGATTTTACTCTGATCACGACATATTCAATTCTGATCGCAGTTTATATTTTATCGCGTTCTATCGGAAAATGGAGCGGAGCTTATCTCGGAGCCAAGATTTCCAAAGCTCCGGAAAATACGATTAAATATCTTGGTTTTACCCTGCTTTCTCAAGCCGGAGTTGCTATTGGTTTGGCTTTAGCTGCCACTCATTCGTTGGAAAAAATGAATATGCATTTGGAAGCTGCCCAGGTCATCGGAGTGATGACTGCCACGACTTTCATCATCATGCTGATCGGACCGGTGCTGGCAAAAGTTGCTCTCTTCAAAGCAGGTGAAGCAAAAGTAGAAACCGGAGCGGATTAAAGAATGGATAGACTTATTAAATATCTTGAAACCTTGCAAACGGTCGAGTTTACGAGAACCTTGGCAACGGTTGGTGATGATGATCTTTTCACCGTTCCGAAGGTCTTCCAGCCGTTCGGAAGGTGAGGATACAATATGATTTTTGAGCAATTTGGATTTTACCATATTTATAACAGAGGATGCAATAAAGAACCAATTTTCTTTTACGAAGAAGACTACAATCTTTTAATCAGTAGAATGATAGATTCAAAAGAAAAAAGCGGTATTGATATTATCGCATTTTGTTTAATGCCAAATCATTATCATCTGCTGGTTAAGCAGTTAACAGATAAGCCGGCATCCAACTGGATAAAATACATTTTCAATCCTTACGTGCAAATTATCAATCATAGAGAAAATAGAAATGGTACACTTTTTGAGGGAAAAGCGAAAACAAGAATTATTGATAATCAATCATATCTCAGTAGAATTGTTAATTACATTCATTACAATCCAGTTAAAGCAAATTTAGTAAAAAAACTTGAAGCTTGGCCTTATTCAAATTATTTGGAATTCATTGGAAAAAGAAAATCTGAATTGTTTAGTTGGAATTATTTTGATGAAAATTATGATAGTTTTGAGGAATATGAAAAGTTAATGAAAGAATATGAATTTAGTGCAAAAGGAATTGAGGATTATTTAATTGATAATGATATGTGAAACCTTCGCAACGATCGCAGAACCTTGCGAACGGTTGGAGATGATTTTTGCTTCACCGTTCCGAAGGTCTTCCAGCCGTTCGGAAGGTGAATTAAAACCTTGCAAACGGTCGAGTTCACGAGAACCTTGGCAACGGTTGGTGATGATGATCTTTTCACCGTTCCGAAGGTTCTCAACTTTGTTTCAGCCGTTCGGAAGGTAAGAAGAATTAATAAAAAAAATATATTCGGAGGAAAGTGATGCGAATCGTAGAATGCGTACCGAATTTCAGTGAAGGACGCGATCATAAAATATTGGATGCCATTTCGGAAACTATCAAAGCGGTGGATGGCGTAACGCTGCTGGATGTCGATCCGGGTGCCGATACAAACAGAACCGTTGTGACTATAGTTGGCGAGCCGGAACCGGTGATGGAAGCGGCTTTTCAAGCTATCAAAAAAGCATCCGAACTGATCGACATGACCAAACACAGCGGCGCTCATCCCCGCATGGGTGCAACGGATGTCTGTCCTTTCGTTCCTGTGAGCGGCGTAACCATGGATGACTGCGTGGAATTTGCCCACAAAGTTGGAAAGCGAGTGGGAGAAGAACTGGGGATTCCGGTTTACATGTATGAATATGCTGCCACCAAACCGCTTTGGAAAAACCTGGCGGAAGTGCGCAAAGGCGAGTATGAAGGCTTGAAAGACCGGGAAGGAAAACCGGAATGGAAACCGGATTACGGTCCGCACAAATTTAATCCCAAAGCCGGAGCTACTGCCGTTTCCGCACGTGAATTCCTGATCGCTTACAACATCAATCTGAATTCCCGCGATCAGAAGAAAGCGCATGATCTGGCGCTTTCCATTCGTGAAAAAGGGCAAGTCAAACGAGATGCAAATAACAAGATCATGAGGGATAAAGACGGCAATAAATTGATGGAACCGGGTTTATTCAAAAACTGTAAAGCCGTCGGCTGGTATATCGCTGAATATAACAGGGCTCAGATCAGCATCAATTTAACCAATTACAAAGTTACTCCTCCGCATCTGGTACTGGAAAAAGTTCGTGAACTAGCCAAGGAAAAAGGCATTCAAATCACCGGCAGTGAACTGGTTGGTCTCATTCCCAAAGAAGCGATCCTGATGGCCGGAAAATATTACCTGAACCGCCTGGGCGAGAGTGCCGGCATTCCTGAGAAAATGATCATCGAAACTGCTGTTCAATCCATGGGCTTGGATGATCTATCCGATTTTGACATAAACGAAAAAGTGATCGAATACGCCATCGCCAAAAAAGATAATTTGGTGAATATGACTTTGACGGAATTCGCTGATGAACTTTCCTCAGATTCACCTGCTCCGGGCGGCGGAAGTGTGGCAGCTCTTTGTTCTTCGATGTCGGGAGCGCTTTCTGCCATGGTTTCCAATCTAACTTTCGGTAAAAAAGGCTATGAAAAAGTCTGGGATGAAGCCAGAGAACTGGCAGAAATCGGGCAGAATATAAAAGAGCGATCTATGATGGCAATCGATACCGACACACAGGCATTTTATGCTATGATGGATGCAATGCGCCTTCCCAAAACAACCGAAGAAGAAAAGAAAATCCGCGATAAAGTAATTCAGGAAACTACCAAGAATGCCATCCTGGTTCCTTTGGAAACCCTGAGAATTGCAATGGAAGCGGTTGAACTTGCAGCTAAAGTTGCTAAAATAGGCAATGCCAATGCGCTTTCCGATGCAGGAGTAGCAGCGATCACAGCTAATGCGGCGGCAAAGTCAGCTTACCTGAATGTGAAGATAAATATGGGCAGCATCGAAGATGAAAGGTTCAAGTTTGACATTCTGACCAAAGCCGACACACTCCTTGAAAAAGTGAATAATATTGCTTTGCTGGTGGAAAAGGAAGTTCAAGGGAAAGTGTAAGATAAGGAGTTTACATGAACGGAAAAGAAATTCGCTGGAAACAGAGATTTCAGAATTTCGAAAAAGCTTTTTCACTACTGGAAAAATACGTCGATATTACTGAACCTAACGAACTTGAACGGGCAGGAGTAATTCAGTTTTTTGAAATGGCGTTTGAACTTTCCTGGAAACTGATGAAGGATTATCTAGAGGCTAAGGGATTCATTTTGCAAAGTCCTCGTGATTCAATAAAACAAGCTATGCAATCTAATTTGATTCAAGACGGTCATATTTGGATCGATGCTTTGAACGACAGGAACCTCACAGCTCACACTTATGATGAAGAAACGGCTCTAAAAATTACGAACATAATTAAAACCAAATATTATCCTGAAATGAGGAAATTTTTCGATTTTATGGAATCTCAGAAATGAAATTTGGATTAAAGATCAGGGATATTGATAATATTATCAAAGCAATTCGGGAATTTCCTGAAATAGAAAAAATCGTAATTTTTGGTTCCAGAGCTATGGGAAATTTCAAAAATGGATCTGATGTCGATTTAGCAGTTTTTGGAAATGATGTTACTGATGTAACGATAAAACGTTTTTCCGATCTTTTAAATGAAGAACTTCCTCTGCCATATTTCTTTGATGTTGTGGATTTCAACTCTATCTCAAATAGTGACTTGATCGAGCACATCGAAGAAGAAGGAAAGATTTTTTTCGTGATGAATAAGAAAGGAAAATAAATGGAAAACAAAGAATATATCGAATGGGAAAATCAAGTAGAAGTTGAGAAGAAAATCAACCATGATTTGCTGCTGGAATTTGGACAAAGGTTAAAAAGCCAAAAACTGAAATCAAAGATAATAAAAAATCACCGGGCTAATATCGAGTTATATATAAACACTTTTCTTCTCCGCAATGAAATAATTCCTGCTCAAAACGGAGCCAAACATATCGGCTATTTTTTGGGAGATTTCTTCATCAGAAAAGCAAGTTTAGTTACTAAATCTACGATTCGAGAATTTATTGCCGGCTTTATTAATTTCTATACTTTCCTGAATGAAATTGGGAAATTATCTGATATAGATTTGGCGGAGATGAAAGAATTAATAAAAGATGAAAAAGATTGTTGGCTGGAAAAAGTCTAATCTTTTTTGGATAATATTGATAGAGAGTGGCAAAATGGATTCTTATCAAGAAATAAGTATTTCTCCTCATTCCTCCCGAAAGCCTTCGGGACGAGTGGGAATGCAATTTTGGGGAAAAGTTATACTGGGATATGGATTAAATGTTGATAGAATTAGCGTGAAAGATATAAATAATCTTTGAAAAAAAACCGAAATGAAAATTCTAATTCAATTATATTCCCAAATGCAATTTGGGAATAAGATGAACAAAGACTTAAAACAGTTCGTCATTGTTCGTTGTAAAAAAATAATTCTATGACCAGACCCGAAGCAGAACAAAAACTAAAACAAAGCTTCAACCTCGATCATTTCTACGACGATCAATGGAAAACGATAGAACGAATCCTGAATGGTGAGAGAATACTCTTAATCGAGAAAACAGGTTTCGGGAAATCGTTATGCTATCAATTTCCGGCAACCCAATTTGAAGGAATGACGATCATCTTCTCACCTTTGATCGCTTTAATGCGAGATCAGGTGAAATATCTGAAATCCATTGGAATCAACTGCGAATGTATAAACAGCGGACAGGAAGCGGAAGAAAACACAGAAATACTGGAAAATGCTGTAAATGGAAAAATAAAGATCCTCTACATCGCACCGGAAAGACAGGAAAATCAGCAGTGGACGGAAGCGGTACGGATGATGAATCTTTCCATGGTCGTGGTCGATGAAGCGCATTGTATCTCGGTTTGGGGACACGATTTCCGACCCGCTTTCATGCGTATAATCAGCTTGGTTCGGCTGCTTCCCGAAAACTTTCCGGTGCTGGCAACTACAGCAACTGCGACACAGAAAGTTGCCGATGATATTATTCAACAAATAGGTAGAAATGTTTCTCTGATCAGGGGAAATTTACTGCGCAAGAATTTTTATTTGAGCGTCGTGAAAGTGGATGATGAAATTTCCAAAATGGCCTGGATTGCACAATTCCTGCAAAAACAGGCAGGAAACGGTCTCATCTACACGGGAACGAGAGTGAATACCGATTTGTATGCTGCCTGGCTGCAATCGGAAAATATCAGCGCTGCCAATTATAATGCAGGTTTAGATTCCGATTCGCGCAAAGATATCGAGAATGGTTTGCAGGAAAATCGCTGGAAATGTATCGTTTCTACAAATGCTCTCGGAATGGGCATCGACAAGCCGGATGTTCGTTTCATCATTCACACGCAAATGCCGCAATCTCCCATCCATTATTACCAGGAAATCGGACGAGCCGGACGCGACGGACTTCCTACAAATATCATTCTGCTGTATAATCCTGAAGATAAAGAATTGCCGGAGCATTTCATTAAGAACAGCCGTCCTTCGCTGAAAAAATATGAAAAAGTTATCGAAGCCTTGAAGAAAGAACCGCTCGGTGAATGGAATTTGATGAGGAAAACCAATCTGACGCAGACGCAAGTTCGTGTGATCAGAGCGGATTTGATCGATCAGGGCATTATCAGGGAAGTGATGTATGGCCGCGATAAAAAATACGAGTATCAATTTGGTGCTTCCCAACTGGATATCGAGTCTTTTGAAAAACTTCGCGATTTTAAGATGAACGAACTTGATCAAATGGTAAATTATTGCGAATCTACAGAGTGCCGAATGGATTTTCTCTGTAGTTATCTCGGAGATGATTCGGTAAAGAAATGTGATAATTGTAACAATTGTCTGCAACGAAATCCACAGTATTTTCCTGATAATTATTGGAAAGCAAGAATACGGAAATTCCAGCAAGATTTTTATCCCGAACTGGAAGTCGAAACGGGAAGTTCCAATATTGTGAATGGAATCGCAGCTTCGTATTATGGATTTTCCAATGTGGGAGCGATCATTCATCGCTGTAAATATGAGAAGGGTGGAGATTTCCCCAATCATCTGTTAATTCTGACTTTGCGAGCTTTCAGACATAAATTCGAAGATGAAAAATTCGATCTAATCGTGTATGTTCCGCCCACGGAATCCGGTGATCTCGTGAAAAATTTTGCTTATAAAATTGCTCGCACTTTGAGGTTTCCGTTTTCAGATAAATTAAAGAAAGTGCATCATACAAAACCCCAGAAAATCTTTCAGAATTATGTTTTGAAGCGGGATAATGTGAAAGATGTTTTTTCTTATGAAAATGAAGCGGAAATTTTTGGGAAGAAGATTTTATTGATCGACGACATCTTTGACAGCGGAGCAACAATAAAAGAAATAGCAAAAATGTTTACAAAAATTGGAGCGGAAATAATTGCTCCGTTAGTAATCGCAAAAACCATAGGTGGAGATTTATAATGGAAAATTTGGAAAATTCTTCATATTGGATGGCACTGGCTCATCTTCCGAGATGGAGAACGGAGCGGATAAATCGTTTGATAGTTGATATTTTGCAGGAAAAGAAGATGACTTATGCTGAATTCTTCAGCTTAGATAAGAACAATTGGCAAAATGAATTTGAGCTTAATTCCAATGAAATTGCTGAACTGGAAACCGCCAAAAAAGAATTGCCGAACTACTCCTTTCTGGCAGAAAGTTTGATCAATCAAGGCTACAATATCGTTCCTATCGATTCCGCAGATTATTCTCCAACCTTGAAAGCAAATCTCAAACTGAAATTTTCACCACCGGTTATATACATAAAAGGAAATAAACAATTGTTGCAAGAAGACACGGTGGCAATAGTCGGCTCCAGAAATGCTTCCGATATTTCTCTGCAATTCACCAAAACTGTCGCTCAAAAATGTGCCAAAGAATATAAAGTTGTGGTCAGCGGATTTGCCAAAGGTGTAGATAAGAAAGCGTTGGATGAAACTCTCGCAGTTGTCGGTCACAGCATCATCGTTCTACCGCAGGGAATAATGACTTTCAGCAGCGGTTTCAGGAAATATTATTCGCAAATCGTGCAGGGTGATGTCCTGGTTTTGAGCACTTTCCATCCCAAAGTTCCCTGGTCGGCAGGTTTGGCAATGAGCAGAAATGTTTATATTTACGGACTGGCTAAAACTATTTATGCGGCAGAATCCGATTCCAAAGGCGGAACCTGGTCGGGCGTTCTCGATGGTTTGAAAAAAGGACGGGAGATTTATGTTCGCAAACCTGGTTCCGATGAAAAAAATGCGAATGAACTTCTAATCCTGGCAGGAGCAAAACCGGTCGATTCGGATGGAAATATTTTGATCGAAGAATCATCTTATCTTCAAACAAGATTAAAAGATATGCTTTCCTCACAATCTTTTACGATTGAGGAAATCATCGAAAAATTAAAGTTAAAAATCGAATCGGAAAATTTTTCTAAAATATTATCAGGATTGGATTTTATCGAGAGGAAGCGGATAAATAAACAGAATTATTTTTATCTGAAAGAGAGAGTAGAAAGCCAGATGGAGTTGTTTTGATTAGAATGGATTTCAACATGTTCACGCAGTCCGAAATTAGTAATAACCTTGAAAAAGTTACCCCCGGAGGAATTCTTTCTCATCGACTTTTTCAATGGTTGAAGATGATGATGCCCAAACCGTTGAAAAGGTTCAGCAGGGAGAGAAGTCTTATAAACCTTTTCAAGGTGACTTGTTCGTCCTTACCTGCCTTGTTGTAGTGCAATGAAGACAGGTTCGCTGATAAAATATAGAGGTAAATAAAATGGAAAACATTCAAAATCTCATCCAACTGATGCAGTCGGCGATATCACCGATCGTTCTCATCTCAGGTGTTGGATTATTGCTGCTTTCTCTCACAAACCGGCTGGGCCGTGTAATTGATCGGTCAAGATTTCTGGTTCAGGAAATTGAAGCAGGAAAAGGAGATGATAATAAACATCTTCAGATTGGGATTTTGTTTAAACGTAGCAGAATCCTGCGTGCTTCGATTACATCCATTTCGCTGACGATTTTATTTGCCAGTTTGATGATTTTGTTGTTGTTTCTCGGCTATTTCACTCAAATAGATGTTTCCTTTCTATTCATCACTTTTTTTGTGCTGGCGATCTGTGGTTTGATTGTCGCAATCATCTTTTTTCTATTTGATATCACAATCAGTTTGAAGGCGCTCGACATCCAGGTCGAAAAATACAGATCATGAAGTTTGGTTGCATTTTTTCGGCATTTCTTTTACTGATACTTTCCTGTGTAAACCAGGAAGTTCCAGGATACACGATTGGAGAGCATCGAGTTGGAAATTTCCTGATTGGCAGCAAATTACCGACGAAGATAAAAGGAGTGACATACGAGATTTTCACAGAAACCCGAGATGAAGAAGGAGTAGAGATCGATTACCGCATGTGCCAGATTACAGACGATTCGAAAACTCTTCTGCTTTTGGAAACAAACGACACTGGAATAATTCGACAAATAAATGTGTTTTCGGAAAAATATATTACAGAAAAGCTTCTTCACATAGGAAGTCTATTAACCGAATTCTGCCATTCTTATCCTGAATATAAAATATGGTATTCCTATGTGTTATCTGAATTCGTTTTTGAGACAAAAGAATTTCCCAACACCAGGTTTATAATCGATTCTGAATCATATATTGGGAAGACAGATATTAACCGTTATGATCAGGTATTTCTGAAGTTGGAAGAATTCAACAATGAAGCCAGAATTACAGAAATCCAAATTTGGTGAAAAAGTGAAGTACAAACATCTCTTTGGACCGGTTCCTTCCCGCCGACTGGGAATGTCGCTGGGCGTGGATCTGGTGCCGTATAAAGTCTGTAGTTTAAACTGCATTTATTGTGAAGTCGGGGAAACTACAATTCACACCTTGGAACGGAAAGAATATGTTTCAGTCAGTGAAGTTCTGGATGAACTCGATCACTTTTTGGCAGGAAATCCCGAACTGGATTACATCACGTTTTCCGGAGCCGGTGAGCCGACTTTGAATATCGGAATCGAGGAGATCATTTCTCATATCAAAGAAAATTATCCGCAATATAAACTGGCTTTGCTCACAAATTCGACTTTGCTTTCTGATGAAAAAGTTCGGGAAGAAATCAAAGATATCGATCTGCTTCTTCCTTCTTTGGATGCAGTTAGTGACGATGTTTTCCGAAAAATCAATAATCCGGTGACATCTCTTAAAAGTCAGGATATTATCGACGGCTTAATCGAATTTAAAAAGATTTTCAAAGGTGAAATCTGGCTGGAAATTTTCATAGTTCCCGGAATGAATGACACCAAAGAAGAACTGAAACTTTTCAAAAAAGTTCTGAAACAAATCCGACCGGAGCGAATTCAATTGAACACTCTGGATCGACCCGGTACAAAAGAATGGGTGGTTCCATCCACGCGGGAAAACCTAAAGAGGATTGCCAAAAAACTGCATCCGCTGCCGGTAGAGATAATTGCAAAATTCAAGTCACGTCGTGGCATAGCTTCCTATAGCGATGATGTGGAAAGCAGGATTCTGGAAACGATCCGGCGACGACCTTGCACAACGCAAGATCTGGCAGATATGCTGGGTTTGCATTTGAACGAGATCAATAAATATCTTTCGGAATTGATCCTGCTGAAAATGGTAACCAGCGAAGTACAGGAAAGAGGAACTTTTTTCCGTGCTCTCTGAAACGCAGATCATTGAACTGGCAAAACAAGAAGAACAGCTTCATCCAAAATCCAGTTTAATTGATTATTACAAATTCTTTTTCCAAGGTACTTTTGGTCCCGAGCATTTCATCGAAAATGAAGCAAAAGCGAAAAATTTCCTGCAACAGGAGCTGGCTTCGGCGACGAGTTTCGAACCACATCTTTTCCAAAAAATAGATTATCGCACTACGTTTTATCGGGTGAATTTAGCGGTCATCAAATTGAAACTCGTCAGCCCGGAAGATTTTTTTAAGGGCTTTTTGAAAAGTAGCAAGTTTCAAGCAAAAATCAGTAATTCGGAATGGGCTACCCAGTGGCAGCAGATAGAATTGATCTTAAAAAAATCTTCTCTCAAAATCTTTAATTTTGAGGAAGCCAGCGATAGACTAAACTCAAAACTGGAAAAACTCGATTTCATTATTTCTCACAGTGAAATTTATCGCAAAACATATCAGCCGCATTACCGGTTATTCAATCAAACCGAATTTAATAAGTTAACTCTCGAATAAATTTTTAAATAATTATTGCCTTGTAATTCATAATTTCAGAAATTCACCTAAAGTTTATTAAGGAAAGATAAGGATTCTGCATAATAGAGTGTTTTGATGCAAAAGTGAAAAAAAATATGTCTTTGCGTCCGGCAGTTGCCGGATCTTGCTGCGCTGACGAAGCAATCTCTTTAATAATTAATTTGTTAGCAGTATAGATTGCTTCAGCAGAATCCCTCTGTAAGATTCTTCGCAAAGACAAAGTCAGAATTATGCAGAACTCTGAAGGAAAGATAATAAAGGAATTTGGAATGTCGAAAAACTTGAAATTTGTGTTTCTGATAATTTTCGTGATATCCAATCTCAGCGCTCAGGAAATCCAATTTAACACAGAAGAAGATTATTCCAGAGTCACCGACGGGCCTTATGTTTTTTGGAAAGACAATTTGGCTACTGTAGAGTATGTGATGAACGGGCATAAAGTTTTCCAGGAAATCCGCTTGAAAGAGTCGGGTGCATATTCCTTCAATCTGGAAGGTTTTGAGCAGGAATTTGAAATTTCCACCTACCAGCCTTTGGTTGACCCCGACACCTATACCAACGTCGATAAAATTTTCGTGATCAGTGATATTCACGGACAATATGACAGATTCGTGCAAATTCTGCAGAATAATAAAGTGATCGATGCCGAGAATAACTGGATTTGGGAAGACGGACATTTGGTTATTTTGGGCGATGTAGTAGATCGAGGTCCGATGGTGACCGAATGTTTATGGCTGATCCATAAATTGGAAACACAGGCTGAGATTTGGAATGGAAAAGTTCATTTTCTATTGGGAAACCATGAGATAATGCTGCTGCGGGGCGACACCCGCTATATGCACGAGAAATATCAAGTAGTTGCCGACAAACTTGGCAGGAGTTATTATAAGTTTTTTGCTGAAGATTCTGAATTTGGTCGCTGGTTTCGTTCCAAAAATACTGTAATAAAAATTAATGGAATTCTCTTTGTTCATGCCGGATTGCATCCTAAAATAATTTCCCGGAATTACACATTTGCAGATATTAACGAAGCCGTGCGGGAGAATATCGATGCACCGGAAAACAGTATCAAATTCAGCGATTTTCTGAATTTTCTCTTCAAAGACGACGGACCTTTCTGGTATCGCGGCTATTTTGAAGATACGAAATCTTCACCACAAATCAAACAGCAGGAACTTTGGGATATTCTCGATCATTTTAAGGCTTCTCAAATTGTAGTTGGACATACCACGCAGGATTTTATTAATCCTTTTTTTAAAGATAAAGTAATTCCGGTTGATACAGGCATTAAATACGGTGATAAGGGAGAAGGCCTTTTGTGGAAAAATGGCATATTCTATCGTGCCAAAGCAAATGGCTATTTGGAGAGACTTACTTTTTAAAAAGAAAATATATAAATTTCAGGAGGTAAAGAATGAAAAGAATTTTAGCTGCGATCGATTTTTCGGAAGAAACAGATCTGGTTATTACTTATGCCAGACAATTGACTTTAGAATTCAAGGCAAAACTGTGCATCGTTCATTGTGAATCTATCGACTACTATATTTCCACAAGTGAATTTGATGAATTTCCGCAAACATTGGATTTGCGGGAAAGCAGGATGAATGTAGTTAAACAGAAATTGAAGGATTTGAAAGCTGATCTAAAACAGGGTGGATTGGAAGTGAAGAGTGTTTTGCTGGAAGGTCCCACGGCTGCCAACATCATAACTGAAGCTGAAAAATTTAAAGCTGATCTGATCATTGTCGGTTCTCACAAACACGGTAAATTTTACAATCTGCTGGTCGGCAGCACGCACGATGCCCTGATTAAACAATCCAAAGTACCGGTACTGGTGATTCCGCCGCTGGAAATTTAGCTTTTTACTCGAGTCGGTATTTTCTACTTAACCTTGCAAGGGCTTCATTCAAAGCAACTTCTTGCTTAGCCCTTTCAAGGTTTCTTTCATATTTCTTAATCTTCCAATCCTGGCATTGCTAACTGAATGAAATTGTGAAAGAAGCGATGGCAGGGTTTCAATACAACTTCCCAAATCAACCGGAATTAGTTTCTTGGTTCGTTTTTGTTTATTGCAAAAATAAATAAATTTTTAATTTGACTTATGCACCTATGTGCATTACTTTGTCCTCAGAATAAAAAATAAAAGGATAGATTATGCCACGACCGAAGAAGAAACGACTGGTTCATCAACCACCGCTTTACACTTCTTTCAAACCGATCGGAGTAAGGGTGAATGCTTTAGAGCAGATTTCTCTGAATCTGGATGAACTGGAAGCCATCAGGCTTACTGATTATCTGGGGAAAGAGCATTCCGAAGCAGCCGATGAAATGGAAATATCCCGCTCTACTTTCACACGTCTTGTTGAACAGGCACGCCGCAAAGTTGCCCGGTTTTTGATCGAAGGAAAGCACTTGTTTATCGAAGGCGGTGATGTTCATTTTCGAGGTAATGTGTTACGCTGCCAACATTGTGGTCATATGTTCAAAACCGGGTTTGATAAACCAACTGAAGTGTGTCCGGCTTGCGGTTCAAATGATTTAATGGATCTGGCTGGTGGTTTTGGACATGGGAAATGCTGTCGTAGTTTTAATCGCAATCCAGGGAGGTAATTATGCCAAGAGGCGATGGTACAGGTCCGGACGGAAAAGGTCCCAGAACGGGCAGGGGATTAGGAAAAACAGCCGGAAATAAAATGGGAAGCGGAATTGGACAACCCAGGGGAATTTCCGGTGGTAGAAATCCCGAAATGAATCCAAGAAATAATAAAAATAAACCAGGTCAGGGAACCGGCCGTGGCAAAAATCGGAATAACTAAGAATTAATTGGCTAAGGAGGTAATCATGCCAAGAGGTGATAGAACAGGTCCTAATGGAATGGGACATATGACAGGAAGGGGTATAGGGTACTGCAATAATTTTGCCAGTCCCGGTTATGGAAAAATTACACCCAGAGGAATGGGTGGAAGTTTTGGAGGTCGCGGCGGCGGATATGGACGAGGTTATCGCAATTTCGCTAATCCGCGTTGGAACAATGCACCAATAAATTACGATGCAAAATCTCAGAAAGCTTTTCTGGAAAATGACATTGAAATTCTCAGCGATCAATTAGAAGAATTGAAAAACAGGTTGTCTGAGTTATCCAAAGAGGAATAACTCTGCTTTGGCAGGGGTTGATCTCTCCTCCCCTGCCAAATTTTTAAGGTATTATGAACAAACAATCAAATCCGCAAGGTTATCGCTACCGTAACCAGCGAAATCGAAGTTTTTCCGGCAAGAGCTCGATCATCACAACGATCATCACCGGAATTGCCGGAGTTGTGATGAAGGACGTTCTAAGTGAAAACAGCAAGATCAAAGGATTTATCAAGCATGCCTTCAAATCAAAAAAATTGGAAGCTTCATCCGAAAAGAAAATTATTGAGGCTGAATATTCCGTGATCAACGATAAGACTCAATTAAAAATAAAAGCAAATGAACAAATTGGAGAAAAAAAATGAACAAAAAAATTGCTATTCCTACAGAAAGCGGAGTGCTCTGTGCCCACTTCGGACATTGTGAGAAATTTGCCATTTACGATGTGCAAGATAACAAAATTGTGAAAGAAGAATTCGTCACTCCGCCGCCTCATGAACCAGGTTCCCATCCGGCTTTCCTTAGAGAGTTGGGGTGCGATGCAATCATTGCAGGTGGAATGGGAAGCAGAGCTCAAACGCTTTTTGCCCAGAACAATATCGATGTTATCATTGGTTTACGCTCGGATAATTTGAAAGGTCTGGTGGATCAATATATCGAAGGAAATCTGGAATCCGGCGATAATCTCTGCGATCATTAATAAAGTATGAAGATAGCTATCGCCAGCGGTAAAGGCGGCACTGGGAAAACTACCCTTTCCACCAATCTGGCACATTTTTTAGCCAGGGAACACCAGATTGTTTTAACTGATCTGGATGTGGAAGAACCGAACTCCGGGCTTTTCATAAAAGGTGAATTGAAACATCAGGAAGATAAATTCAAAATGATCCCCAACTGGGATAAAGATAAATGCACGCTTTGCGGACATTGCCAGAAAGTTTGTAATTTTCATGCCGTGCTCAAGCTGGGAGATCAGATCATGGTTTTTCCGGAACTCTGCCACAGTTGCTACGCCTGCAGCGAACTTTGTCCAGCCAAAGCACTTCCGATGATCCCGCAGAAAATGGGAGAACTCAAACATTTTTCAACAGGAACTTTCGATTTCATCGAAAGCAAACAGGATATCGGTCAGGAACAGGCTGTTCCGCTGATAGCACAAACTCTGGAATATGTTGATTCACAATTTAATGATGAAAACATCAAAATCTTCGATTCACCTCCAGGCACTTCCTGCCCGGTGATCGAAGCAACCAAAGAAGCTGATTTCGTGATCTTGATCACCGAACCGACACCCTTCGGTCTGC
>JAUSOT010000040.1 GCA_030656075.1 Candidatus Cloacimonadales bacterium | reverse complement strand
TTCAGGTTTTCCATGGCTACTTTGTCAAATCCGTCTCTAATAGAAAATTCCGGTTCGGTAAAGCTGAATTCCTGCTGCACAACTCCGGCGCTGAGCAGGGCAATTCCGGTTAACAAGAACATGATCAATAATTTTATTTTCATTAATTCTCCTTTTAAAAATTAAAATTTGCTTTTCTCAGATGCAAGATAAGTTCCAAGAGGAGTAATGAAAATAATTTAATTAATAGTGTGAATTAAATGAACTCACCCTGCTGTCCCTCTCTTCTTTTTAAGAGAGGGAACATGAGAATTCTGTGAAAGAAGATTTTCTACGAAAATTTGTAGAAGTCGCAGGAAGAATTGAATTAAGATTTGAGATTTCTGATTTGATATGTAAAACGATCACTCTGACCGTTAAAAAAAAACGCGAAGCCACAAAGGACGCAAAGTAACTCGAAGGAAAAGAATTCAATAAAGCCGATTTACGAGTGGAGATATTTGATTTGAGAAGGTAGATACCTTAGAGATAGATATAAATTGTCGTTGCATGCCGATACTCAGCTATCTGGCAGTGATAGTACCTCAACCTGCCAGGTTGAAGAAAAGCAACAAGCTGAGGTATGGACAATGCTCCTTATCCTCGATAGGAGAAGGTTGGTTTACCCCGTGAAATTCAGCTTGCTGAATATTTCACTGGGGGATGAGGTGGAAAACAAGCTGGCAGCTTGCTGTACTTTTTCGTAACGTGGAACGTGACGATACAATTTAAAATCACATAAACATTTGTAATTGACATTTAAATCAATAAACTAAACATAGGCGACAGTAGAAATTATAGAAATCAGGAAAACCATGAAAAAGGTAATTTTGGCAGTTGGATTGATGATAGGCATAAGTATATTTGCAGAAAATATCTACTTCGGTCCGGGACAGCAGATCGCAACATTTGAGGAGGCTTTTGAGTGTGCCCAAACCGGTGACTATTTGATTGAATTGACGGCCAAAACCTACACTTTCCCCAGCCAATGGACAATTCCGGATTACGGCTGGAAATGGCTCTCTTTCGATATTCTTTGGCCTGAAGAAGATGATAATATCGCTGAATATTTTTTAGCTCCAATTTCAGATATAGACGAATTAGATTTTGCTCTTTTCAAACCTCATTCTCCTGGATCGCAGCCATTGACTATTTCATTTTATCCAACTCAGCAGAATTTAGACCATCCATTCACAAGTCCCTATGGTTATAAATTCAAAACCATAACTGACTGCCAATTTACCGTAACCGGCCAGCGCTGCCCGGCAGAGACAACATTTCCTCTTTTCAGCAACAACCAGGAAAACTGGATCGGTTACTTTTTAGAAGAAACACAGCTTGTTTACGATGCTTTTGGAACACATCTGGACGAGTTGACCCAGATTAAAGCACAACATTGGACAATCAATAAAGTAAATGGCGTTTGGCCACCGGATATTGCAGCATACACTATCAGTCCGGGCGATATGGTGATAGTTTATTGTGAACGTGATATTCCTGCTTTCTCCTGGAGTTTTGAAGAATCACGCGAAAAATATGTTATGCCGGAATCGCAAGATTTTACTTATGAAGAAGAAGCTGATTATATTCCTGTTTTTATAGCGTTAGACCCGAATGATCTGCCTTCGGAAATTGGAGCTTACGTGGAAGGAGAATGCAAAGGAGCCACGGTTGTGCAGGATACAACCGCCCAGATATGTGCTTACATCCTGGAAAATCAAGGAGAGGATCTGGAATTTGAATTCTCTTATGGAAGCAAGGAACAAAATAAGCAGTTCAAGGAATATGGAATATGCGAACCGGAAACATCTAAAACAGTGAAAGGTACCATTCAGATCGATAATAGCCGAGATTGCTATTATGTGTCATTTAAGAATGGGCAAAATATTACTCCTGTACCTACCCAAATTGAAATCACGAATTTTCCCAATCCCTTCAATCCTGAAACTACGTTGTTCTTTTCTTTACCGAATGAACAGAAAATTGAGCTTTCAGTTTATAATCTGAAAGGACAGAAAGTCAGACAATTAGTGAAAGGACAATTCCCATCAGGCAATAATTCAATTGTTTGGAATGGCAAGGACGATAGTGGGAAACAGGTCTGTTCCGGTGTGTACTTATACAAACTCGAAACTGCCGATAAGATAATTTCGAAGAAAATGTTGTTGCTGAAATAATCCGAAAAATATTCATCTTAGCCCCTCTCTTGAAATGAAGAGAGGGGTTGGGGTGAGTTTTAGGAAATCATGAAACCAAAACTTATTTTTTTATTACTGTTAATTAGTGTAATTTCGTGGTTGCAATCCGTTACCTGGCACATCAAACTCGACGGTACTGGAAATTTCACTACTATCCAGGCAGGTATAAACGCATCAGTAGATTCCGACACAGTCCTTGTTTATCCTGGCACGTATTACGAGAGCATTATATATAATGGTAAAAACATCATTGTTGCCAGTCTGGAATTTACAACCGGAAATCCGATTTATATAAGTTCGACGGTGATTGATGGACAGCAACAGGAGAGTTGTGTGAGAGTAAAAGATTTTGAGACTACAGCCCAAATTCAGGGTTTCACAATAACCAATGGTTGGGGAAGCCAATGGTATGAAAGCGATGGAGGTGGTGTTCAGGTTACTGGTGCATATCAACAACCAACATCATTTTCCATTAAGAATTGCAGAATTACGAAAAACAATTCTGAAGTGGGTGGTGGGATTTATGCGTATAGATGTAACCTTACCTTATTCGGTGTCTCCATTCATAATAATTTTGCTCATATATCTGCAGGTGGAATTATGATGAATGATGCCGATTTTACTTTTAACGATATAAACAGGTGTAATATATATGATAATATTGCAGGTACCGGATTGGATATATATTCAATTTATTGCGAGACAAATGAAGTGATTCTGGATACTTTTTCGATTTTGGAACCAACCAGATACTTTGCTAATGAATTTGAAATGTCATTATATCCTAATCCTTACACATTCGATATCCTGAATTCATCTCTGCAGCAGTTTAATAGTGATCTTTACGTCGCACCGGATGGCGATGATACAAATTCCGGCTTAACTCCTGATGAACCGATGAAGACAATTGTCCAGGCAATTCGCAAGATCGAATCCGACAGCTTGAATCCCAAAACCATCCACCTTGCCCCCGGTGTGTACAGCAAAAGTGCAAATGAGCAGTATTTGGCTTTTGGTGGTAAAAACAATATTAAAATTATCGGTGCCGGTAAGACCACTACGATTATTGATGGAGAAAATGGATTTCACCCATTATTCGTAATGGGGGGAGCAGATAATTTTGTTTTAAAAAATATAACTTTCCAAAATATCATCTACAATTCCAGAATGTTCTTAGTGTTTCATTCAAATAATACTATGTTTGAAAACTTAGTTATTCAAAATTTTACCGGTAGTGATATTTTACCTGCATTTACAAGTAGTCCCACTGAAAGTATGTATTTCAAGAATGTAGATTTCATTAATTGTTTTACTCCGGAAGGTGTAGCTGCTGCTTATATCTGTGAAGTTAATCATCTTGAAATGGATGGTTGTAGGTTTATTAATAACACATGCTCAGGTACAAATTCAATTCAGCTTTGTGCTGGGTTACAAACTAATACTTATAATGACGGCAACATAATAATTAAAAATACTGTATTTTCGGGAAATATTATAGATGCATGTGAATCAGGTGTCAGTGCATTAGTCCTTAATACTTTGAATGGAGAGAGTGGTAAATATACTATTTCCAATTGTCTATTCGAGAATAATCAATGCTTCGGTACAGCAGATAGAACAGTACATATTGATGGCTCTGACAATATAGAAATAAATAATACAACTTTCATTGATAATACAAGTACATACACTCTGATAATTCTAAGAAACCCCATTGAGTTTCACAATAATATTATGCAGAATAACTGTAACTATGAAATTTTTCTACCTGATAACTCTCCAATTGGTTATATGGCAGAACTCAATATTTCTCATTGTAATATTCAAGGTGGTCAGAGTGCAATTTACAACCAAAACAATGCTAATATAGTAAATTGGGGAGAAGGCAACATTGACGAAGATCCTCTTTTTCTACTTTCAGGAGACGATCCGTATCAGTTAACTGAATTTTCTCCCTGCATCGACGCCGGCACACCGGATACAACTGGCTTATTCCTTCCACCCTGGGATTTATTAAATAATCATCGAGTTTGGGATGGAGATGGAAATGGCGTTGCTATAATCGATATGGGATGTTATGAATTTGGTGCAGAGCCGTATGTGGAAATTTTCAATAACCAATTACCAGTGACCAATTTTCAAATGACGAACTATCCAAATCCCTTCAATCCGGAAACGAAGATAGTCTTCAATCTTCCTGAATCCAGCAAAGTGCTGGTTGAGATTTTCAATATCAAAGGACAGAAGGTAAAAACTCTAATGGATGCTTATACAGCTAAAGGGGAGTTCGCTGCCATCTGGAATGGACGAGACAATTCCGGGAAACGAGTGTCCAGCGGGGAATATATTGCTAAATTGAAAGTGAATGGAGAAGAAGTTGCGGTAAGGAAGATGACATTGCTGAAATAAATAATTCATAACCTTGCCATCGCTTCTTTCAACATAACTTATGATTATGAATGTTAAGGGTTGAGTTGGAAAAGAAAATTATTAAAGAAATTGAGATAAACCTTGAAAGGGCTAACAGATTTATAAATTGAAAGAAACCTTGGCAGTATCAATCAAGAAGCTTACTTGTATGAGATACTGGCAAGGTTAAGAAAAAAAGCCCCCGAGAAAATCGAGGGCTTCATTTATAATGAATTATTTTTTCTATAAATTTGCGAATGGATTATCTTCGATGATATCTTCTTTCTTAGGTTTCTGCTGTTTGTATTTATTCCAGTCGTCTTTTGCTTCATAAACCGATTCCGGCATATTAGTCGGTTCCAAAGAGATGCGTTTTTCTGCCATATCGATTTTAACGATGCGAACTTTGTATTCCTGGCCGATATTATTTTTATCCAGTTTATCACCGACAGCTTTCAGTTTCACATTTGGAAGCAGACCGGTCACACCGTCTCTGATCTTGATGAAAGCGCCAAAATTTGCCACATTTTCCACAATGCCGGTAACGATATCATTGACAGCAAGTTCCTTATCCAGGTTATCCCAGGGATCGGGCTGTAGCTCTTTCAGGGAAAGTGAGATCTTTCTTTTGTCTTTATCCACTTTCAGGATTTGAGCTTCCACCATATCGCCTTCGGAAATTATTTCCGAGGGATTTGCCACACGACGGCCACGAGCCAGTTCGCTGATCGGAATAAGGCCTTCCACCCCGGATCTGATTTCCACGAAAGAACCAAAAGGAAGATTTCGCAATACTTTGCATTTCACGATATCACCGGCTTGCAGTTCTTCGAAGGCTTTATCAAGCGGATTTTCCTGCAGAGCTTTCATGCTGAGAGACACTTTTTCGCCTTTCATTTTGATGATTTTGGCTTCGATGGTATCTCCAATATTCAAAACATCGGAGGGGGAATCGATATGTGTCCAGGAAAACTGGGAAATGTGCAGAAGCCCTTCAATACCGCCCAGATCGATAAACGCACCAAAACTTGTCAGACGAGTCACCACACCCTGCACAACCGAGCCAATACTTAGTTTGGCAAGTGTTTCCAGCTTGATCTGATCTTTTTCTTCATCCAGAATCACGCGGCGGGAGACAACAATATTCCGACCATTCTCTTTAAAATCGATGATCCTGAAATCATAAGTTTCGCTGACGTATTGCTGCGGATCGGTCACCAATTTACCGTCGATATGTGAGAGCGGGCAAAAAACTCGAATACCGGAAATATCGATATTATATCCGCCTTTGGTGAGAGATGTTACTTTTCCACGAATAGGAACTTTGCTTTCAAAAGCTTCTTCCAAAATCCTCATATTCACAGCCAGTAAACTTTTGGCGATCAGTGTTTCAGTTTCGGAATATTTTACCACATAACCTTTCAGGACATCTCCGACTTTATAGTTGAGATTTCCCTTTTTGTCTTTATAATCTACTTTCTCGGCATAGGCATCACGCTTTCCGCCCAGAGAAACAAAAATATATGAATCCGTGATATTGAGGATTTCACCGCTTACTTTGTCGCCAACTTCCAACTGCTGAATATTTGCCAGAGATTCTTCCAGCATATGTTCAAAACTTGACTCCTCGGTTTCCTCTTCAGTATCCTCAACTAATTCTTCGGTTTCTTCTTCAACAACTGGCTGAGCTTTTTCTTCAATTTCTTCTTCAATCGCTGGTGTTTTTTCTACGATTTCGGTTTCTACTGCTAAAGTCTTTTCTTCAACAATTTCAACCGGTTGCTCGGATAGAACGTCAACCTGCTCATCCGAATTGTTTAAGCTCACATCTTTTTGTTCGATTTTTTCATCGATTTTTTCCATTACCAACTCCCAATTAACTATTTAAATATTATTTATAAGCCAAAAAGATAAGCCAAGGTTGTTTGTCCAGCTATTCTTTTAATTCTTCCAAATCAGATAAACTGAGGATAATTCACGGAGTTAGGAAGAAAATTGTCTTGACTTAATTCATTTCAAAGAATTATGAAAACAGTTGGTGATGTAGAAGGAATAAGGATTTCAGGGAGGCAGAATGAATAGTCTTTTTTCTAAAACAAAAGAGATACAATCTTCGATGGATGGATTTATCGATCAAGTTGAGAAAGCAGCGCTTATTTTTCTGGAAGGTATGAAAGCCTATTTTTCAGGTAAATCAGAACGATTTGAAGAATATAGTTCCGAATTGGCTGATGTGGAATCTGAGGCAGATAAAATCCGCCGGAATGTGAAATATAAACTTTATACTTTCATGTTGATCCCTGAATCAAGAGGAGATGTGCTGGGAGTGTTGGAAACGCTGGACGATGTGATAGATCTGACCGAAAAAGTTCTGGAACATTTCTTAATAGAATCACCGGATATTCCTGATTTTTTAAAAGAAGATTTTTTGGAACTCACAGAACTTTCCTATAAAGCCATGGAAGAGCTTTCCAAAGCAGCCCGATCTTTTTTCACAGAATTGAAATTGGTGAATGATTATGTTAATAAAGTACATTTTTATGAACATGAAGCCGACAAAGTTGAGAAGATTCTCAAGCTTAAGATTTTCAAAAGTGAGAAGATAAAAGAGTTAGCCGTCAAGATCAGTTTGAGATATTTTGCAGAAAAAATCGCCCTTATTTCCGATGAGTCGGAGAAGGTGGCCGAAAGATTGGCAGTTTACGCCATTAAACGAAGAATATAATGCTTCTGACGGTTATTAAAAGGAAAATTATTTTATGATCCAGATACTCTTTTATCTTTCCAGTGGACTTTTCCTGGGTTGGTCTTTGGGTGCAAATGATGCAGCGAATATTTTTGGCGCAGCAGTCGGCACCAAAATGGTGCGCTTCTACACAGCGGCTGTTATTTGCAGTATATTTGTTATTTTGGGCGCTGTGGTCAGTGGAGCAGGAGCGTCGCACACTTTGGGTAAACTTGGCGCTATCGATACCATGCCGGGAGCTTTTATCGTTGCTCTGGCTGCCGGTTTCACAGTTTTCTGGATGACCAAGACCGGGTTGCCTGTATCTACTTCACAGGCTATTGTCGGCTCAATAATTGGCTGGAATTTTTTTTCTCATACTGCCACCGATATGTCTGCGCTTACAAAAATTTTAGGAACCTGGGTTTTTTCTCCAATTTTATCGGCAATTATCGCTTTTGGAATTTTTCATCTCTTCAAATTCATCATAGATAATTCGAAGATCCATCTGATTAAATTGGACACAATGACCCGAACCGGACTTATTCTGGCTGGAATTTTCGGCTCCTATAGTTTGGGAGCCAATAATATTGCCAACGTGATGGGTGTTTTCATGCAATCATCTCCCTTCAAAGACATTACGATCGAAGGAATATTTAATTTCAGCAGCGTTCACCAGTTATTTTTAATCGGCGGAATTGCAATAGCAGTCGGCGTTTTTACATATTCTAAGAAAGTCATGATGACGGTTGGTTCCGGTATTTTCAAACTATCACCCATTTCTGCCCTGGTGGTTGTTTTAGCCAGTTCAATCGTGCTTTTTCTGTTTGCTTCTCAGGATCTGAAGAATTTCCTGGTTACCAATGGCTTACCATCATTTCCTCTGGTTCCGGTTTCCAGTTCTCAGGCTGTGGTGGGAGCTGTGATGGGAATAAGTTTGGCAAAAGGCGGAAAAAATTTAAATTTCCACGTTTTGGGAAAAATAAGTATCGGCTGGGTTGCCACACCTGTCGCTTCGGCAATAATTGCTTACGTAGCGCTCTTCTTCATGCAGAATGTGTTCATGCAGCCGGTGTATTTGCCGTAATACTCACCTTCGCAAGGTTTCTTCTCCGTGTTTTTCTGTGTAAATCAGTGAGCAATAAAAGATGTAAAACTGCATGAAGTCCAGGAGATTCTTCGTAAGTTAGGCTATCAGATGCCGCAGTAAGAGAATTTTCTGCGAAAATCTTTAGAAACCTCAGAAAGACATTTTTTTGTTAGTTTTGCCTGCCGTGGCGTAGTTCAACGGAGCCTGGTTCGTTGCTAAATTCTTTACGTTTTCAACTTCTTTTTCTCAGCCGCCGGGAAAAGAACATTGTTCAGGATCAACCGATAACCGGGTGAATTCTTATGCAGATCCAGTACAGTTTCCGGGTCGCCGATCTTGTGCTGATAATCTTCCGGATCGTGTCCGCCGTAAAAAGTGAAAGTACCTTTTCCATAGTTACCATGCAGATATTTCACTTCTTCCATCTGCGGCACTTCTCCCAGGATGATCACGCTGTTTTTGACGTATTTTTTTTGAAAGGAAGTCGTTTGTCCCAGGAAACCATTGATAATGTTTGTATGGCATTGGGTAAGCATGGTGGGAACGGGATCGTATTTGGCAGAAAAATCGAAAAGCGTAAAATAATCGGCTTCGGCACCGCGCAATTCGGCATAATCACTGGCGTCGATAGAGGAAAATTCATATTGATAGGGATTGGTGATCAGTTCAAAATCT
Source organism: Candidatus Cloacimonadales bacterium (assembly GCA_030656075.1). GTDB lineage: Bacteria > Cloacimonadota > Cloacimonadia > Cloacimonadales > TCS61 > B137-G9. The sequence continues at coordinate 13,893 of JAUSOT010000040.1, read as the reverse complement.
GTGAAAGCGAAGGTTTGAGAAAAATCCATTTTAGAAGCATATGCTGGATCAATCCCATCTCCATCAAAAATTGCATCGCAGATATCCACATTGCGGGTAGCAAGTGCAATGTCGAAAGTATCGGTAGCTGCGCACATGGCAAAGAGGAATCCACCATTTTTCACGTATTCTTTGATCTTTTCCACCACGGCGTGTTTACATTTCCACACTTTATCGAAGCCCATTTTAGCAGCAATTTCTTCACTGATGCGAACATCTTCCTGATACCAGGCGGTGTTGCGGAAGCTGGCATAAAATTTGCCGTATTGGCCGGTAAAATCTTCATGATGCAGGTGCAGCCAATCATATTTATTCAAGTCACCGAGCAGTACTTCTTCGTCAAAGATCGTCTCATATTCAATCTCTGCATAGGTCAGAGCCAGGGTTACTGCATCATCCCAGGGTTGTGCATTGGGAGGTGAGTAAATTGCAATTGTTGGTTCTTTTTCCAGGATAACGATATCCATGTTTTCCTGTTCGATTTCTGCTGAAATCGCAGCAATTTCCCCGCCGGAAATGATTTCGTAACTCACTCCGCGAATATTGCACAAACCTTCGATTTCCTGCGAATCAGGGATGATCCAAGAGCCGCCGCGATAATTTAAAAGCCATTTTACGGTAAGTTCCTGTTTCAAGGCAGCAAAAGCCACTCCGTAAGCTTTCAAGTGGTTGGTCTGTGTCAGATCCATCGGGATGAGGATTTCAGCAGATGCTGAAAAAGAAACAGTGAATAATAATACAATTAACAAAATCTTCATAAAACCTTCTTAAGCAATCAAGCTGATTGCTCTACATGAATTCTGCAAATATCTCGTTCGAAACGAAATATGCTGCCGATGATAAACGCACGAAATCACCTTCGGTTTCCAGTAATTTTTCTTTGCTGAATTTTTCAATGACTATTTTGTACTTTTCCGGAAAGTCAATTTGAAAAGTGTTTCTAAATTTATTCAAATCCATACCTTCCGACTTTCGAAGTGCCAGAAAAATAAATTCTTTTTCATGATCTTCACAGCTTAATTCTTCCTGATTTTGGGAAATCTTCTTTGTCTCAATCTGTTGGAAATATTCTTTCAGATTGGCTGGATTGGTGTAACGAATTAATTCATTATTTTTTTTTGTCCTTCGACTTCGCTCAGGATGACAACTAATTAAATATCCAGCAGCAGCAGGTCCCAGGCCAAGATAAGATTTATCATTCCAGTAACACAGATTGTGCTTAGACTCAAAACCAGGTTTGGCAAAATTGGAGATTTCATATTGCCGATAACCGGCTTCCAACAGCTTTTTCCGGATTAGAGAATAAAAATCGGAAACAATTTCATCAGCAGGAATTTGAGATTTAAGCGGATAAAGAGGGACATTTTCTTCTAAACTGAGGCAGTAAGTGGAAATGTGCTCAGGCTGCAAATCAATAAATTTTCCGAGTGTAAAAAGCAAATCTTCCTTTTTCTGATTCGGCAGTCCGAAGATCAAATCGAAAGAGATGTTTTCAAATCCGTTTCTTCTGAGAATTCTATAGGCATTTTCAGCTTGGTGTGCATCATGCAGTCTCCCTAATAACTTGAGTTCGTCATCTTTGAAAGATTGAACTCCCAGGCTTATCCGGTTGATCTTTGTTTTTGAAATTTCTTCAGTATATTTTTCTGTGATAGTTACAGGATTTACTTCTAAGGTTATTTCCTCAATTTGTGATGAATCAAACCGGTTGATGATCGAATCAATTTCCTCTGCTGAAAGCAAAGAAGGCGTGCCGCCGCCGAAATATAACGTTTTTGGTTTTAGAATGTAACTCTGTTGCCAAAGTTCAATTTCTTCCTGCAAAAAATGGAGATACTTTTGCTTTTTAGCTTCATCAAAAACATCCGAATAAAAAGAGCAGTAGCCGCATTTGCGCAGGCAGAACGGCACATGGATGTAGATGTGTTCAAGCGCTGCTGTTTTCATAAATTTCTCATGCTTTTATAAATTAAAATAACGTAATATGACTTATTTTTAAGCGTATTATTAATACAAATCAATAACAAAATAATTTATTGATTGTCTTATATATTGATTTTATTTAGCCATTCGTTAATAGTAATAAAAAATTGTGTATAGATGCCAGTACCAGCAATCATTAATAACAGTCTTTCATCAGGTTCATTAATCGAATCAGAATAAAGTTTACCAATTGCAGTCAATTGTTCATCAACATTTTTATCTTTACTTAATTTGCCATAAGCATTTATTTCAGAAATAACTGCTTTGATGATTTCGTTGTCGTTTTTTTGACCCCTAAGATTACGAATAATTTCTTTATAGAATTCATCAAGAATATTATTTTTAATAGAAGAATTACCATATTTTTGAAAACAAGCGAAGTCACAAATAAATAGATGCAAAATGAGAGTATGCCACCTTAATTTAGTATTTAATTCAATTGATATATTTGATTTCCCTTTCAAATAGAATTGCATTGATGCACCAATCATTTCATCACTTGAGCATAAATAGTACATTTTTTCTGCTACTCGATTTGGTGAGTATTTTTTCTTGAATAAAGAAAACATTTTAATCCTCCTTTTTAAATTGCTGATTATACATCATAATAACCAGATAGTTTTTTCTTTCGGAATTCCATTAATTTTACAATTTCTTCATCTGCAGATGCAGGCTTGCCATCTAAATTTTTAAGTTCACCACGTAATTCTAAATTGGTTAGAAATTCGTATTCCCTTTTTAAAGCACTTTTCTTACCACTCAAGTATGAAATAAAAAATAATATGAATGTTAGCCACCAATATACAACCCAATAAATTCCTAAGAGCAAAATTAAAATCCACAAAATTATATTTATGAAATTTAATAAATGAGAATGTTTATCATAAAGGAAGGAGGTAAAGGGACTTTTTCCCAAAGTAAAACTCTGATGATAATTTTGCTTGACCAACCAGTGATTGATAACACCTAAAGTTGCTAAAATTATACAATAGAATATTTGATATAACATTTTCGTACCTTCTTTATTATTATAATATTAAAGATTACTTCCAACTTATTTAGTTAATTTATAAAAAAAATAAATTATCTGCCGTCAACAATTTTGTAAAAATCATTATAAATAAATGGTATGATGATATAAAAGTATCCATGATATTTTACTGTAAGTATAAAGAACCCAAATAATGCTGCCTTGATTTTAGCGAAAACCAATCCGAATAAAAAGAGCAGTAGCCGCATTTGCGCAGGCAGAACGGCACATGAAGATAAATGTATTCGATCGGATCAGAGTTGTTTTTCAAGTGCTTTCTACTTTTCTCTTATTTTTTTTCAAGTGCTTTCTTCTGTTCTTTTATGAGCTGTTTGATGCCGATTTTAGCGGCTTTCAGCATGATTTTTAGTTCTTCATCCGAAAATGGTGCAGCTTCGGCAGTTCCCTGGATTTCTACGAATTTGCCGCTTTCGGTCATCACCACGTTCATATCCACATCAGCCCGGGAATCTGCTTCATAATCGAGATCGAGAACCGGCTGACCATTCACGATTCCCACACTGATGGCAGCGATCATTTCATTGAGCGGATTTTCTTTGATCAATCCATCTTTTTGCAACTTTCCAAAAGCGTCGCAAAGTGCAACGCAAGCTCCGGTGATCGCAGCAGTTCTGGTGCCGCCGTCAGCCTGGAGCACATCGCAATCTACATTGATGGAAATGCCGGGGAATTTCGTCATATCAACGACTGCTCTCAACGAACGTCCGATCAATCTTTGAATTTCGGTAGAGCGGCTGTTGGTTTTACCGCGTTCTCGCTTGAAGCGCTGATTGGGAGCGCCGGGCAGCATGCTGTATTCTGCTGTGAGCCAGCCTTGGGGTGGATCAACATTCTTTAGAAAAGATGGAATACTTTCCTCGATCATTACCGTGCAGATCACTTTGGTATTACCTGTTTCAATAAGAACCGATCCCGCCGGATGCATTAAATAATCTCTTGTTATCTTTGTTTTTCTCTTTTTCATTATTATCCTCTTTATGTGGAAATAATCAATTTTCCTGCTCAGATGTCAAGTAGAGTCTGTTCAATACTTATTCTGCACATGACGGCAATTTATTTGGAAATAAAAATGATGTAATATTCCAAAACAATTGTTGACATAAAATCAATAAATTCCAAAAGATATCTTATGATTTTAAGATAAAAATTAATAATTATAAACAAATCTATTTATAAAAAATCAAGGAGGATTTAATGGAAAATCAAATTTCATTTAGTACCCTGGGAAACGAATATGCTCGTGAGTTTAGAGACAAAATTAATAATGCGGAAAATATTGTTGATCTCGGAAATCACTTTGCTTTTACAGTTATTGACTTCTTAAATCAGATTTTTGAGGAGAGTCAACTTGATATTGATGCTGACGATATAAAATTTGATCCTAACGTAGGGGATCTATATATTCTTAGTGACAGATTGACCAATGATGTTGAATTTAAAAAGATCTGGGGTATTTCTGATCTGAAAAGTGTTATCTTTAAATTTGCTGATTCTACAAATCATAGATATATTCACTTAAATAAACACAACGAAAAAACTAATCTGAAGTTAAGGAATTAAGAAGCTCTTTTGCAAGAAAAACTCCGCATTGTTTGATGCGGAGTTTTTTTTATTTATTCTAAGAAAATATAGACTAAATTATTATGAGATTAATTTATTACTTAACGAGACAGGTATCTTTCTAATATTTTAATCCCTTCATTTAATTCTTGCTGCATATTATGTTTGGGTTTTGTATGAAGAGGTTTACTAGATAGACTTTTACAGATAGATCTTGCTGCTTTATGATCTTTAATAATAACCTTTTTATCAAATGATGATGTAGGCATCTATACTCCTTATTCTTTATGCAGACAATTTATCTATTATTGTATGATTATTTCTTTTTTTTCTCTCTTTGAGATAAAGCACTACCTGCAATTGATTTTGTTCTATTAGAAGAGCGATTATCTTTAAGAGCTTTTGAAGCTTTTGTTGCTACTTTTTTACTGGTTACTTTCTTTGCCATTATTATCTCCTAATTAGTTTGATAAATAAGTTAGACTTCATCTTGCTGTGAGCGAGGGAAGAAAATTTTTTATAATAATATCAAATTATATAACAAGATGAAAATTATTTTTTTTCTTTATCTTTTATCATTGCTATGATATTTAGTGGAGGAAGAATAACTGGAAGTATTCCTGCTTTGGAGGTAATTGAACTTATTTGCTCTCTTATATATGGTAATAAAAATGCAGGTGCATTGTGTTCAAGAAAATGTTCAAGTTCCATGTTCTTTTCAGATTCAATAATTGAAAACAGACCAACATATTTTAATTCCAATTTAACATGCTCTACTTTTTCTGAATCTTGAAGAGATAAAAAAGTATCAAGCTCAATAACACCTTTTTTATTATCTATTGACCTTTTAACTTTAAAATCTATATTAATATTTAATTCTTTTGGTAAAGACGGATTTCTCCAAAATTTTTCTTTTGCCAAAATAATTGAATCAAAACTAATTCCAGGTTGTTTTTCTTTATCCATCATGCCGCCAATTTATTATTTTCACTTTCATCTTTTGAATAATCATCAAATTCCTTCAAATTTTCTTGATTTATTTTTGTTTTATTTAGCCCACTCATACTCTTACTTTGAAAAAATAAGTTTTCATATGAATATGTATTATCAATATTTGTTTCAATCCAACCAACTGACTCCTTATAATATCCAGTTAATATAATTCTATCATTTTCATTATGCCACTTTTGAGTATTTTGAATAACTTGAGTTGAATCGAGTGACGTGATTGATTTCATATTATAAAGATTCATAGATTTTTCATAATCATAACTCATAAACAAATTGTAAAATCCTTTTGACAGGAACATATCATATAGTAATTTACCTGTAAACCTTTTAAATTCTATATCTTCAAATTCAAGGTCTTCACGATTATGCCAAATTTCATAACCTTCTATATCGGAAATATATTCATAACTGATAAAAATATTATCATATTTTTTTTCTATAATTTTAATGAATTCTTTGATATTATTTTTTATTTCAAAATTTTTCATTTCCACCTCAAATAATTTTAATTATCCTTAAAGTATCTTCAACTTCTGTAAAATGCCTCTTAAAAATTCGATTGAAATCAGATTTTTCACTAATTCTATCATCATTAGAATAATCAGATTTATTTCTACACAACCTCAATTTTAAAAGTTTACCCAAAATCTGAAAATGTTCAAAATCCATTTCAATATTCTGTATGATATAATCTAAAAAACCATTTAATGTTCTTTCGTGTAAACCATTTCTTTCATGTAAACTAATAGGAACTTCCTGAATTTCTACATCATTTATTTTATTATACAAGATAATATTCTGATAAAGATAATAATAATATCGACTTACTGCCACATCAAAGCGTTTACTTTGTTCAGAAATTTTAGCAATTTCATAATTATCATCAGCTTTTAATTTCAAATAATTCACTTATTCCTCATATAACAAATGTCAAACTTGTGAGAGAGTTTTTTTAGTCAATTTTTTTGTATTTCTATTTCTCAAAATTCAACCATCTCATCAATTTTCTTCATCAAACCAATCGTCTCTTTCACAATTACTATAATTTTCAAATAGTGCATTAATTCATCAATCTCTAAAGTTTCATCTTTATGATCAACAATAAATTTATCCAGAACTTTATAACCACCGATCATGAAGTTGAAAACTTCCTCATCAATTGATTCAATATAGCAATTCGGATTGAGATAGATTTTATTATCTTTATAAATATCTGCCTTTAGATTGTATTTGATTTTATAAACTTCCGAAGTTTTGGAAACTTCGGAAGTTTTCTTTGTGACACTCAAATTCCAATCTTCTTGTTTCTTTAAAATTTCGGATTTCATTAAATGAAGATCAACAAGCTGTTTACCAAAATCTATCAGTTCTTTTCCTTTTGTTTTCATAAAACTGAAATCTATTCGCGGGAAATCTGTTTTCAAAAATTCATTGTAGCGTTTGCGATAATTATTAGAATATAAAATTGCATAAATATAATAGAAAATATCCTCTTCAGAAAATTCCTTTAATTCGCTTTTCCAGTATTTCTTAAATTCATCTGTAAAATTTACTTCCTTTTCTTCTGCAAATAAATCTTCTCCCTTATCGGAATAAAGATAAAGAGGAAATATTGCAGATTGAGTAGTAGATTCTCCCGTTTTTGCTTCTGATAAAAATTCAGTGCAGAAATAATGATCATTTGTTGAAGATTTGTTTGATCGTGCTGTTATCAAGCCAATATTCTCTTTCAACATATGTTGCATAACTTCTTTAACGGTTCTCCAAACCAATTTGTTTTCATAAAAAATATGCCTATTATCAAAAGGTCGATAAGAAATTGGTTGTACAAATTCTATTAAAGAGTCAACTTTTTGTAAATTATCCCATCCATTTAAAATATCCCAACCTTTTTTCTTTCTAACGTTAAATTTGTTATGTAATAAATCTTCATTCCTTTCTGTATTTTTAAATTCATTAAATCTTTTTAACAATACTTCTTTTTTATCATCAATTACAAAATCATCGTGTGCAGTTGTTATTCCAACACCATTTATTCTGAAAATATCCTTCACACTCCAAAATAATGAATATTCACCTTCAAGTTCTGTGTTTCGAGGAATGAAATAATACATATCGCTTTGGGGTTTCAGTTCGGTAAATCCGATTTCCTCAAATTTACTTAAATCAAATTTTTCTAGAAATGTTTCTTTATCTTTTTTTAAGCCGAATTTATCTTCATAAAGTATTTTACATTCGTTTTGCGGTTCTTCTAGTTTGACCATAATAATAATGCAAACACCCTGTTCGATCTGGAAAATATTTTCATCTTTAGAGCCATCTGGAGCTTTTTCTTTCTTCTTTGAGCTTCCGTGCAGATTGACTATGTAAATTTTATCAAAACTATCAAGTAATGATTTTCTCATATACCTGAATGTTGGATTATCAAGAAATGCGTGGTTTACAATATAGCCAATAACTCCTCTGCCATTATGGTCTATTCTGTTTTGAGCAAATCTGATAAATTTAACATAATCATCCTGCAGCCATTTCGGATTTTTTTCATCGAGTTTCTTAAAATCTGCATATTTATAATATTCTATTTGAGTTCCGATCCAATTCCTTTGTTTAACAAAACCTTCTTTACTTCTCTTTTTACTTTTCGGTATCAGATCTATCAAACAACCTAATGTATCAAATTTCGGTTCAAAATCAAAAATATATTTTTCACCTTTTTTTCTATGAATAATTTCTTCACTCGGGTTTTCACTGCTTCCTTTATAAGGTGGATTCCCAAAGATCGCAATTATCTTTTCATTCTTTTTAACATTTTGAGCAGCCACACTTTCTTCTGTGATAGAATCAAATCCAAAAAGACTATTCGGCTTTTTATCAGGATCATCAAGTGTGTTTGCCAGAAATATTTTAAATCTTTTTTGGTTATCTTCCAAACTGAAACCAAGGTTTTTCAAAGTAAGATTCATTTTGAAATGAGCAATAGCATAAGAAGCAACCATAAATTCAAAAGCAAAAAAGTTCTCCAGAATATGCTCAGTCATCTCTTTTGTGAAATGTTCCTTTTCTAAATGTAAAGTGCCATATTTATTATCAATTTTTTCTTTGATCAATTCAATTGCAAAAGCAAGAAAAGCTCCCGTTCCCGTTGCCGGATCGAGAACTTTTACTTCTTTATTCATCAAGCCATCTTCTAAATCAAAATCCTTTTGCAGAATATGATCAATCGAACGAACAATAAAATTTATCACAGGTTTTGGTGTAAGATACACAGCACGATTCTTTCGAGTTGTCTTATCATATTCTTTAAGAAAAGGTTCATAGAAATATAAAGTCGGATCATTTTCAGAAGTGCTGTTTCTGAACTTTGGAATGATCTTTTCCAGGTTTGCATACTCAAGTTGATTTAATATTATATGAACTGTCTCTTTTAGCTCAGGTAAATTCCTGGCAGCAATATTGGCAATGCTATACATATCATTGAGAACAGGTATTGCTTTAGGAATGTAATCTGTAGCAGTAGTAAGATTAAATTCTCTATCAGGATAGTTTTCGTGATGATAGACTGCTGAAATAAATAATGAATAGGTGAAAGTCTCAGCAAATAAATTTGCAAAATCATGATCTGTTAAATTCGGAAGTAGTGTTTTTTCAAAACCGACTTTTGTTTTTTGGAGTGGTTCATAATCTTCCAAAAGTTCTTCTACAGTTGATGATAATAATTTTGTTTTTTTCGCAAGATTTACAGCAAGCTGTTTTGGTGTTTTAATCGGATACGATTGATAAACAAGGAATAGATCAAAGAGATCTTTTAATTGATCAATACCGTCGGAATCGGTAATATCAAAAATTATTTCCTTTTGCTTAATTGATTTTCCTATGCTGTTCCACTGCCACAATTCCCAGTTTTTCAAGTTAGTAAATATAATGTTTTCTAAAGAATTTCTATATCTATTAAATTGTTCTTTGAATTTTTCCTTATCTAAAGTATCCTCCGGTAGTTTAACTTCAATATATCCGATTGGGAAATCTCTTTCTTTGATGACAATGTCAGGGAATCCTATCGGTTTATCATAATTCTTGGAAGATTGTTCTGCAATCGCCTTTATATCTTTTTTGAAGTTGTCTTTTATAAATTCTTCAAGAAAATTTCCTAGTGGTTTATATAAACTTCTTTCAGTTCCATCCTGCAATCTGTCATAAATCTCATCAAAATATTTCTGATAGTCAACCATCAATTTAATCCCCTCATTTATATTAGGTTTATTAAACCAGACAAATGATATCAACTTTTTACTCAATTTTTAGTCAATACAAAATTTTTTCAATACATCGCCACAATCTTATTTCCCGGCACTTTTTTGATTACATTTTTCAGTTCCAGATTCAGCAGGATGGAAGATATTTCACCGATGTTCATACCGCTTTTGATCAAGAGATTATCAAACTGGATTTCCGGTTTGTTATTCAGTAAAATCTGGTAGATTTTATCTTCCGCCTCGCTGAGTTTCGGGAAGAGCCTGGTCTGCTCATCCAGCACCAGGTCATATTCTTCCAAAATATCCTGAGCACAGGTAACGATCTTCGCTCCGAGTTTGATCAAATAGTTTGGACCTTCTGCCTGCGGGCGGTTAATGTCACCGGGTAGGGCAAAGACATCGCGATTTTGATCCATGGCAAATTTGGCGGTAAGCAGAGCACCGCTTTTGCGCGATCCCTCGATGATAAAGCATCCCAAACTGAGACCGCTGATGATGCGGTTGCGGGTGGGAAAATTCCATTTTTCCGCTTTACTGCCTGGAACGAATTCCGAAATGATCACTCCGGTTTTGATGATCTCATCGGCAATTTCCCTGTTTTCGGGTGGATAGATCTGATCGACTCCGGTTCCCATCACGGCAATGGTTTTTCCACCTTGATTCAAAGCACCCATGTGAGCAATCGAGTCGATTCCATAAGCCAAACCGCTCACGATCGTGAATCCTGCCTGCACGAGTTTTTCCCCGATTTCCTGCGTCATCTGCTTACCATAGGGACTCGCTTTGCGCGTTCCCACGATGGCTATCGTGCGGCGCAGATCGTCTTTCCGTAAGTTTCCACGATAGAACAGGAAGGGAGGAGGATCGAAAATATTTCTGAGTAAATTGGGATAATCATCATCCAGAATGGAAACGAATTTGATCTCATATTTTTCGATCAGTTTAATAGTTCGCTGCCAGCTTGCTGGTTCCGGTGGATTGGAAAGAAATTCTTTGGCCGATTCAGAAAATGTTTCAATTTCCAGAAAAGCTTCTGATTTACCGATGAATTCGGCTGGTTCTCCCAGCAATTCAGCCAGTTTGATGGCTTTGGCATTACCGATTTCCGGCGCTGCCAGCAACTGCATCCAGGCTTTGATTTTATCTAATACTTTCATAAATTTTTAACATTGCGAAACAGGGGTTTCGCAGACATTCTATGTTCCCAAACAGGGGATTGGGAACAAGGGAATTCTGTCTTTCTGAGGAATTCTTCTGGCTTCTCTCACGAAGAATCTACTTCGTTTTAGACTCTTCGTCGAATGTCTATGTAAGAATTTCTCAGAGAGACTCACACGTTAACTCTTTCGAAACATTGTTTCTGTGTACTTAAGCGAAACGGGAGTTTCGCTTCAATTATGTTCCCAATCAGGGGATTGGGAACAAGAATATCTGATATTCGAGATTCTTCCAAAGAACGACGTGCAAGAAACGTCAGAAAGACAGTTTTCATTCTCCCTCTCCTCGTAGGAGAGGGTTGGGGTGAGGTTACTCATAAATCTCCGGATTCACTATTTGCGGCGGAATTTCACCTGTGAAAATTGCAATCGCATTACTCGCAGCGATCAAACCCATTTTAGTTCTGGTTTCATGGGTAGCGCTTCCCAAATGGGGTAGAAGCACCGCATTTTCACATTCCAGTAAACCTGATTCAACTTGCGGTTCATTTTCGTACACATCCAAACCTGCTCCGGCGATCCAACCTTTTTGCAAAGCTTTCACCAAAGCTTTTTCATCCACGATCGGGCCGCGTGCCGTGTTGATGAGATAAGCTGAATTCTTCATCAAATAAAGTTCTCTTTCTCCGATCAGATGCCTTGTTTCCGGCAGCAGAGGAACGTGGATGGATACATAATCCGCTCTTTGTAAAAGCTCGTCAAACGGCACTTTTTCGGCTTGATATTCAAGTTCCATTTCATCCGTATCTGCATAAATGATTTTCATGTCGAAACCAACTGCACGTCTGGCTACTGCCGTCCCGATCCTGCCGGCACCGACAATGCCCAAGGTTTTGCCATGAATATCGCTTCCCAAAAGCAGCATTGGACCCCAACCCTGGAATTTACCTTCCCGCAGGAATTTCTCCGATTTGTATAAATTGCGGGAAACAGCCATGATGAGAGCCCAGGTCAGGTCGGCAGTGGTTTCGGTGAGAACGCCTGGTGTATTTGTGACCGGGATCTTTAATTCGGCAGCAACTTTCACGTCGATATTATTGAAACCAACCGCGTAATTCACGATTCCAATCAGTTTCGGATTGCAAGTGATGATGTCCTTGTCGATTGTGTCGGTGAGCAGGCAGAGCAGGAGGTCGCACCATTTTGTGCCTTCCAAGATTTCATTTTTTGTCAGAACGTGGTCATGCGGATTTACGCGAACTTCAAAAGTGGTTGCCAGCAGATCCATAGCTGGTTTGGGCAGCAGCCGGGTCACGAAGATTTTAGGTTTCAAAAATCACCTCCAGGTATATTTGTCATTGCGAGGATTCTTTCAGAGGAATTCTTTTGAAGCAATCTATTTTTTTAAAGTAGAGATTGCTTCGTCAGTATCAGCAGGAAGATTTCTCGCAAAGACTGCAATGTCATCCTGAACCCTTCAACAAAACTCAGGACAGGCTCAGTCGAAGGATGCATTTACATTTATATGGTTCGACTACGCTCACCATGACAAAAATATCACTCCACTTCTTTATCATACTTTTTGATCATCTCAAACAGCATTCTTTTCATTTTCGTCAAATTCTCACCGGTTATGGATGAAATCGTAAAAATGTTTTCATGGAACTTGGATTCGAATTCATTTTTAAGAATTACCAGCAATTCCTTTTTATCGTCAGGATCGATAGTGTCGGTTTTACTGAGGACGATAAGATGAGGTTTTTTATCCAGATACGGATCGTAAAGATGCAGTTCCTTTTTGAGAGTCAGGTAATCATAGAAAGGATCATTGGAATTCATGTCGATGAGGAAAAGCAACGTTTTAGTACGTTGAATGTGACGCAGGAACTGATCTCCCAGACCTTTACCTTCGTGAGCTCCCTCAATGATGCCGGGAATATCGGCCATCACAAAGGATTCGTAATCACTTACCTGAACCACACCGAGGGAAGGCTCCAAAGTTGTAAATTTATAATCGGCAATTTTGGGATGAGCATCGGAAACTTTGCTGAGCAGCGTTGATTTTCCAGCATTGGGAAACCCGACTAATCCTACATCCGCCATCAGTTTCAATTCCAGTTCGATTTCCTTGAATTCTTCATCACCACCGGGTTTGGCATAGCGGGGCGCTTTATTGGTGGGACTTTTAAAACGAGCATTTCCGCGACCGCCATTACCGCCCTTAGCTAAAACGATTTCCTGTCCGTGCGAGATGATCTCTCCGATGCGTTCGTGCTTGCCTTCGGTGATATCGAAAATGATCGTACCGAGCGGCATTTCCAGGTAGATGCTCTCGCCTGACGCCCCTGTTTTGTCGCTGCCCTGTCCGTGCTGGCCTTTTTTGGCTTTGAAGAGTTTATTGTAGCGGAAGGCAATCAATGTGTTGCGATTTTCATTTCCTACCGCGATCACATCACCACCTTTCCCGCCATCACCACCGTCCGGACCGCCTTTGGCTACGAATTTTTCCCTGCGGAAACTGACGCAGCCGTTCCCGCCTTTGCCGGATTGAACCTTGATCCTCGAATAATCTATGAACATATCTTTTCCTTTGAATTTATCTTAAGGCATTTCATTAAAAGAGCTTGAGGAAGTAAAGAAGAAAATTGAAAAATAGAAAAACTTCCGAAGTTTTTGAAAACTTCGGAAGTTTGAAAAATCACTTACATTAGTGCCAAATGTCCCCTGAGACTGTTACAAATAAATTCGAAAGAAGAGAAAACAGAAAATGAGTTTTCCCTTCCTTCGATTTCTTCGTGCAATCCGTAGATTATTTTCACACTTATTCCTGTCAACTTTC
>JAUSOT010000038.1 GCA_030656075.1 Candidatus Cloacimonadales bacterium | reverse complement strand
ATCACCGTGAAAACTCCTTCGATCGGTAAAAACATCAGTACAAAATCCGGAGAATTCAAACCCTTCAAATCCTGGTAATTTTTTTTGTGGAGATCATCGATTTGTGATTTTATCGAAATATTCAAAGCTTTCAAATACCCTAAGCGTTGCTCTTCGGTTTCGGACGAAACCATCCGCTCATAATTGATCAAAGAAACCTTGGAATCTACGATCACGTGTTTGCCTTCCGGTAGATTAATTTTCACATCAAGTTGCTGACGATGTCCGCCATCATCGATCATGCTGACCTGAGTTTCATATTCGATCCCTTTTCTCAGACCGGATTCTTCCAGAATTCTTTCCAGTATCACCTCTCCCCAATTTCCCTGGATTTTCACATCACCTTTCAGAGCTTTGGTCAGGTTGTTGGCATCGTCACTCATTTTTTTATTCAATTCTTTCAAGCCTTTGATCTGTTCTTCTAAAGATTTGTTGCTCATTCTGTTTTTCTCGTCTGTCTGCTCGACTTTCTGCTCAAAATCTTTGATCTTCTCTTTAAGGGGATTTAAGAGTTCATCCAGGTTGGAACGGTTCTGTTCGGTAAATTTTTTGGTTTTTTCTTCCAGAATTTCATTAGCCAGGTTTTTGAAGGCATCAGAAAATTTCTGCTGTAATTCTTCGATTTCCTGTTTCTGGTTCTGGAGTTTCTCTTCCAGAGCTTGATTGATCGTATCTATTCTGGCTTGATTGGATTGCAGGTTAGTATTCTTTTCTCTTTCTTCTGTCAATTCGGTAATTGTATTCTGAAGATTTTTTTCCAAAAGTTCCGTAGTCGCTTCCAACCGGCTTTTTTCAGAAGAAAGAGTTTTGATTTCCTGTTCCAAAGGTTCCGTATCGATCTTCTCAGCTTTTCTTCTGCGGACAAGGAAACCAATAGTGACAGAACCAATAATAATCGCTGCTGCAATTATGAAACTATTCATAATAACCTCTTATATTTTCTCTTCGATAGCAATTTTTCCCTGCAATTCAGCTTCTTCCAAAACTTCCATTTCTTTTAACGCAGTATTCAAAAGCCGCACTTTTTCACGGTAGGGCAGGAAGGAACTCTTGAATCCATTGATAATAATATTTTTGATTTCGGTATAATCGAGTCCCAGTTCATCGATGGCAATCATATATTCGTCGGTGAGTGTGGTGTTTGAAATCAGCCTGTTATCAGTATTCAGCGTTACCCGCAGACCATAATCCACATAAAATCCGAGAGGATGTTCTCTCAAGTTGGAAATTGATTTTGTTTGCAGATTGCTGGTAATGCAGATTTCCAGAGGAATGCGATGATCGTTCACATAATTCAACAAATCTCCATCTTCGATTAGACGCGTTCCATGCCCGATGCGGTGCGTTCCGCAATAATGCAGCGCCTGGTGAATACTTTCCGGTCCGTAGCCTTCCCCAGCGTGAACCGTGATATTGATATTGTTATTCAAAGCGAGATAGAATGCTTCTTTATGATGTTTGGCCGGATAATCTGCTTCTGCTCCAGCCAGATCGAATCCTAAAACGCCTTTATTTTTGTAGGCAACAGCTAACTTGGCGAGTTCCAGGGAACTGGCCGGATCCATATTACGAATTCCGCAGATGATCACACCGGTTTTGATGTTGAATTTCTTCTCTGCTTCAAACAATCCCCGGATCACAGCATCGGAAATTGTCGTCAATTTCAAACCTTTCTTAGTATGCAGGATTGGAGAATAACGGACTTCGATGTAACGTATATTCTCTTTTGCTGCATCTTCTGCCAGTTCGTAGGCAACGCGATAAAGCGCATTTTCAGTTTGTAAAACGCTTAGAGTTACGTCAAATCCCTGCAGATAATCGACCAGGCTTTCACAATGCCGGTCGCAACAGATCAACTTATGCAATTCTTCTTCATTTTTAGCAGGAAGCAGAACATTTTGTTGTTTGGCCAGATCAAAGATCGTGCTCATCCGCAGCGAACCATCCAGATGCACATGCAGATCAGTTTTGGGTAATTTTTCTATAAATTCTCTCGTTAATTTCATTTACACCCCTTTTATTGAAGCCAGTATGTTAGGAATAAACTAACTTACTGGTTATGATTTATTAATTTGATTCCTTTTGTTATATCTCTAAAAAACTCTTTATTCCACACTTTCAAGGCATCCTGATCTTTTATGAAATTCCTAACTTCATTTTTAGCGATTT
>JAUSOT010000031.1 GCA_030656075.1 Candidatus Cloacimonadales bacterium | reverse complement strand
TGAGAAGTTAGTGAACACCCAAAATTCCCCTCTTTTAGAGGGGTACGGCTTTAGCCGGGGGGTGTTAGATTCCCCTCTAAATGACAGAAATGAAAACACCCCACCCGATAAATCGAGCACCCCTCTGAAAGAGGGGAATTTGAACACCCCGGTCGATAAATCGACCACCCCTCTGCAAGAGGGGAATGAAAACACCCCGTCTCCGGCTACCGCCGAATCCACCCCTCTGAAAGAGGGGAATTTACAAGCCCTCGAAAACTTCATTCGCAACCACGATCCGGGAAATCCCGATGATAAAAACAATTATATCCGCAAAAATGCAGAGCAAATTGAAAAACTGCTGGATGATGTGAAGATTTGCGATCCGGCTATTGGTTCCGGCGCTTTCCCGATGGGATTGCTGCAGGAGATTTTCTGGGCAAAGATGACTCTGGATTGGACTTTAAATCCGGCAGAAACCAAGAAGAAAATAATTGAAAACTCCATTTACGGAGTGGGTATTGACAGCGGTGCCATCGATATTGCCCGTTTGCGTTTCTGGCTTTCGCTGATTGTGGATGCCGAAGTTCCCGAACCACTACCAAACCTGGATTACAAAATAATGCAAGGAAACAGTTTGCTGGAAAGTTTTGAAGGAATTGATCTCAGCAATGTGATGTCTGACAATATTATTGTCAAAACCGAAATTGATAATGCTCAGGATGTTTTTGATTTTGCAGATGAAAATCCACAACAACAAATGGTGTTCAGTGATGACCGAAAGCAAAAAGTACAAGATTTGAAGCACGATTATTTTGCTGAAAGTGATCTTGAAACAAAAAAAGATATACATAAACAAATTGATGAAATTGTTCTGGAGCATATTGGTGGTTGTTTAGAGATCCATAAAGATAATTTGCAATTAAATATTTCTATATTATCAAAAGAACTTAAGGGAAGAGTTGCAGGAAAAGATAAGGCAACTAAAAATCATGTTTGGAATGTAACAAAAAAAGGAAAGCAATTGAAGCAATGGGAATTAGAGCTATCTGAAGTCGATAATAAGTTTACTAAACTGGAAGAACTGCAATACAGCACCGATCGTCCTTTCTTCCTTTGGCATCTCTATTTTAGTGAGGTTTTTGAGAACACCCCGTCTCCGATAAATCGGAGCCACCCCTCTAAAAGAGGGGAATTTAACGGAGGCTTCGATATCGTAATCGGCAATCCACCGTATGTTTCTGCCTTGACTATGAAACGTGATAATCCAATAAAAGCTTATATTAAAGAAGAATTTCCTCAAGTTAGTGGTTCTTACGATTTATATACCCTATTTATATTAAAAGGAGAAAAACTTGCTTCATTACACGGAGTTTATACTTGGATAATTCCCAATAAATTTCTTATATCTGATTATTCAAAAGAAACCATGGAATTCCTGATTAAAAACGGTCTTTCATTTTCGATTGACGTATCATCATTTCAAGTTTTTGGAACTACAGGCGTTTATCCAGTAATAATATTTGGAAATAAGGCAATTTATAAGCAAAATTTTAAAACATTCTTATTGATGAAATTCAATGACTTAAATATGGGAAACTTTCTTGAGCACAAAAAGATAAATAGATTCAAAACTTTTAAAGATTATGGCTTTATAATTCAATCAGGTACTACCGGAATGTGTCAAGCATCTTTGGACACTTTTGTAGTTTAATTTCATCATCAGATTATTCCGCATTTTCGATATTATCGGGTTTATTTATCCAAACAGATTTTGGTAGATTTTTCAGTTTAGGCTGCCTAAATCT
>JAUSOT010000028.1 GCA_030656075.1 Candidatus Cloacimonadales bacterium | reverse complement strand
GGAAAATGTAGATTCCCGCTTTTGCGGGAATGACAAGTGTACTCCTTCTCCTCCAAGGAGAAGATTGGTTTACCCCGTGAAATTCAGCTTGCTGAATATTTCACTGGGGGATGAGGTGGCAAAAGCAAGCTGACAGCTTGCTATACTTTTTGGACGCATCAGAATGATGCATCCTACAAGATTAAAAGGAGATGAACATGAAGAAGTTTTTATCGGTAGCCTTATTGCTAATTCCAGTTTTAGGATTTTCACAAATCCAATGGCAGGATAATGGAATCCCGATTCGAAAAGCTGAAAACATTAGATGGTTTGGAGATTCTGTTGAGTTAAATGACGGCTCGGTTGTAGTTTTGTGGCGGGGTACAAGAGAAGATAATTATCAGATTTTTGCTCAAAGAATTAACGAAGCCGGAAATACACTTTGGGAAGATGGAGGAATCAATATTTCGTACAGCCAATCCCTGGTTTATTCTTTTGTTGCTACATCTTCTTCAGACGGGAATTTCTTTGTCGCCTGGTTCCAATCTGACGATAGTTATGATGAAGGTTATCTAACGATCCAAAAGATAAATCCTGCCGGTGAACCCTGTTGGACAACTGCCGGAGTATCAATTAATATCAGTGATTTTGAGAATAAAATGTATCTGAATTCGGACGATAATGGCGGTGTTTATCTTCTTTGGGAGGAATATTATGATCTCAAAGGGATCAGGTTTGATAGCGACGGTTTGCTTGCTGCTGGTTGGGATGCGACCGGCAACATTCTACTTTCCTATTCAATTTCTAATTATTTGATGTATGTAAATTGCTCAAATCTAAACGGCAACCTGATTTTCACATACTCAATCGAAAATGGAGATAATATCGATGTTTATATCCAAAAAGTAGATCCCAATGCAATTTTATTATGGGGAACAGCGGGAAATCTCATCGTTTCAAATGAATTATTGAAATCATATTTAAAAATCTTAACTAATTCAAACGGATTTTGGATTGGCTGGTGGGAACAGAGTCCGGATTTTGATATAAATATTTATCGATTTAATGAAGACGGATCTCAATATTGGACTCAACCTTTGGAAATAGGTCTGCAAGATACTTATATTTATGGTTTTCAGTTAGTTTCTGATACAAATAACTATCTCTATTCCGGTTGGTATGATGAAATCGAAATGAATTATCATATCGCTAAAATCGATGAGAATCAAAACATGCTCTGGGGAAATGAAGGAATAACAGCTTTCTCATTTGATAATGATGATGAAAAATATTATGCAATCCAAACAACACCGGATAACGAAGTAAATTTCGTCTGTGTTTATGCAGCAGATTATTACGATCACTACCTCTATTTTGATCAATTTGATGCTTCAGGTGCGTCTGTATTATCTGAACCGCTCGAACTAAATCATATAACCGGTAGAATTTGTTATTCTTCGATCGATGTTCAGAATAATTCTAACAGCTTTATAGCCTGGGGAGAATTTGATTATGGTAATGACAAACTCAAATACCAGATCGTGAACAATCAAAATCAACCCATTCTCACCCCAACGGGTGAAACATTATTCTCAGGAAGATCTGGTACTTGCAGCTATCTAAAGACAATTTCTATGAATAACAAATCTGCCGTGTTCTGGTCGATTTATAATAATACATTTCTTCAAACAGTTAATAACGAGGGATCAACTTTATCAGAGAATGGAATTCAAATAAACGGTGATGAACATATTTTATATGGAGATTATTCTATCGGATATGACGAAAGTAATCAACGTATTCTGAGCGCTTGGAATCATGAAAATGAAGGTTTAGGTGCCATTTCTGTTCAAGCTGTCAATGAGGATGGAAACCTGCTTTGGGGAGAAAATGGAGTATCCGCCACAAACTCCGAATTGGAACAGTATAATCCTCAAATCTCTGCTTTAGATGGAAATGCTTATGTTGGTTGGACAGAACATAATGGCGACTGGTTGAATCCTGAAGCATACCTTTATGCCAATAAAATAAATAACAGCGGTGATCTCTGTTGGGGTGAGAATGGATTGTTTCTCTATGAATCAACAGGATATTCTGGATTCTCAGAAATTTTAGGGAGGTTTTTCATTTGGGAAGATGACTTATTCCCGGGAAATTCAATATTTGCAATATTGCTGGATGAGAATGGAAACCCTGAACCTGGTTGGGAAGAAGGTGGAAAATTAATTTCTACTCAGGAAGGGACAAATATCACTTCGACTTGTTGTGAAGTTCCTGATGGTTATTTTATTTCCTGGAGAGCATTGCAGGGAGACGATACGAACATATATGGTCAAATAGTATTGGAAAACGGTGAAATTCTCTGGGAAGAGAATGGCATCCAATTGGCTGAATTAGTTAACTCATCAACGAATCGCGAATTAAATATATTTTATGGCGATGCATTTTATTTAGATTGGTATGAATATAACAACAGTATGGAACAATTTGAAATACATTTAAATAAATTCGGCTGGGATGGAAATCCGATCTGGCCTGATAACGGTATTGTGGTAGCTGCAGGGGAGAGACGTAATTTTATGATAATTAATGATAATATCATCGTTGTGTACGATTATTATAATGACGATGATTATAATATCGGTGCAAAATTATTTTCCACTGATGGAGAAGAATTGTGGAATGCCATTCTCTGTGATAAACCGCATGATCAACGTAATCCTGTACTTTCAAAATCGGGAGACAACAATATCGTTATTTCCTGGCTGGATAACCGGGATGGAATTTATAGTTATGGTGAAATTTCCAGCGAATACACAGAAGTTTATGCTCAAAATGTTTATGTTGAACCTACCTCCACTCCTGATGAAATTTTAAATGCCATCACTGCTGTACTTCATCAAAACTACCCCAATCCCTTCAATCCATCAACCACGATCTCATTCCAATTAAACACTGAAACTACCGAAAACACCGAACTTGTAATTTATAATCTTAAGGGTCAGAAAGTAAAAACCTTTCCTGTCATCCTGAGCGGAGTCGAAGGATCAGGAAATAATAATTATTCAGTGGTCTGGGATGGAACAGACCAAACAGACAAACCCGTCGGAACCGGCATCTACTTCTGCAAACTGAAAGTGGATGGCAAAGATAAACTAATCAGGAAAATGATGTTGATAAAGTAACCTTCGGAACGGTCGAGTAAACGAGAACCTTCCGAACGGTTTAAAAGCTATTCGTAAACCCGAGTCGAGTCATTGAATATCCCAACTCGAGTTTACGTGAATGATAAGTGGAAAATGTAGATTCCCGCTTTTGCGGGAATGACATGTACACTCCTTCTCCTCGATAGGAGAAGGTCGGGATGAGGTCGATCAGATTCCCGCTTTCGTGGGAATGACAAGTGTACTCATTCTCCTCCAAGGAGAAGATTGGTTTACCCCGTGAAATTCAGCTTGCTGAATATTTCACTGGGGGATGAGGTGGCAAAAGCAAGCTGACAGCTTGCCGCACGTTTTGGACGCATCAGAATGATGCATCCTGCAAGATTCAAAGGAGATGAACATGAAGAAGTTTTTATTGGTAGCCTTATTGTTAATTCCAGTTTTAGGATTTTCCCAAATTCAATGGCAGGATAATGGTGTTCCCATTATTCAAGCTGAAAACATCAATTGGAACGGAGCATCCACAACGCTTACCGATGGCACAGTCGCACTCGCCTGGTTAGATTCCCGAGATGACAGTAGGCAAATTTATTCTCAGAGAATCGATGAAGACGGCAACAAACTTTGGGAAGAGGACGGAATCCTTGTTTCTAATTGCCAGTTTCGACTCTCCAATCCGGTTATTGCTCCAGCCAGCGATGGTGGTGTCTTTATCGGCTGGTATTATTCAGTTTCCGAAACTGAGGATTTTAGTTTAGTTGTTCAAAAGATTTCATCTGCTGGTGAGTTATGCTGGACTTCAACAGGAATCACTTTCCCGGTTGAGAATTTTCGATTTGAATTATATCTGAATTCAGTTGATTCCGGTGGAGTTTATATCAGTTGGGAAGTAAACGGACAAGTTAAATGTAAAAGACTGGAAAGCGATGGATCTACAGCAACTGGTTGGGATCCGGAAGGAAATGTGATACTTTCCTTCACTGGTTACAATGCATACAATCTTGGCTTTATAACCATAAATGATTATCTGGTTTGTGCAGGCATTTTAGGTGATTATAATATTAACAATGCATATATGCAAAAAGTTAGTGCAGATGGTGAAGTATTGTGGGGAATTCTTGGTACTCCGGTTTCGTTAGATGGAATTTACAAGCGAGGTTTGAATGTTCTGAATACCCCCATCGGTTTTAGTATTGGTTGGAAACAACTCGGTGCAGTTGCAAAAATTATTATCTATAGTTTTTTTGAAGATGGAACTTCAGCTTGGTTGTTCCCGACAGAGATCGTTCAAACTGAAAATTATTCATCAACCTTGCAGTTAGAAAGCGATGATAGTGGTTTTCTTTATGCTGGTTGGTATGATGACTTGCTCAATGAAAATCGGATAGCCAAAATCGATGATTCACAAAATCTGCTTTGGGGTGAGCAGGGAATTATAGCCCATTCCTTCAATGATTATTATACTGTTCATGAATTCCAAATGGAAATAGCAGTAAGTGGGATGATAAATTATATTTACCTTTATGACGATTATAACGCCGATTTTTATTTCAATTTCAATCAGTTTGATTCTTTGGGAATTTCCACGTTAACGGAGCCGCTTCAAATAGCTCAAATTGATAATCCTATTATTGCACCTTCAATATGTAGGCAAAACAATTCACACAATCTATTAAGCTGGGTGGAATATAAAAGTGGCTTTGATGAGATCAAATATCAAATTATAGACAATTCCAACCTACCGATCCTAACAGTTGGCGGAGAAGTAATTTTTTCCGGTACATCCGGCCAATGCTTGTATCTGAACACAATTTCGATGGGTGATCAGATAGCAATGAGTTGGGTGAACAACAAGTCGGGAATAATAAGCTTGCAGATTTTGAATAGTAATGGAATTACACTTGTGGAGAATGGCATTCCTGTGGCAGAACCTATTTTCAATTATCAGCAAACGCATTCCCTGGCTTATGATGAAATAAATGAAAATGTAATTGTAGCCTGGCAGGAAGAAGAGGATAATTTTGATGAAGTATTTATTCAAGCGGTAGATATAAGTGGAAATCTACTATGGGGAGAAAGCGGAATGCAGCCAACATCTTCCGATTGGGAGCAGCACAATTCTCAAATTTCCACCCTTGAGGGCGTTACCTATATTGGCTGGACGGAAAACAATGGTGATTGGTTTAATCCTGTCATTGAGATATTTGCCAATAAAATCGATGCTTCAGGTAATCTTTTGTGGGGAGATAGCGGAGTGCAGGTTTCAAATATTACTGGTGATGATATATTAACGGATATTGTTGGAAGATGCTTTATCTGGCGAAATGAGCAATGGCCAAGTTATACAATTTATGCAAAACTTCTCGATGAAAATGGCAATACAGCAACTGGTTGGGAAGAAGAAGGTAAGATCATCAGTGATGCTGAAGGAACACAATCTAAATCTATGGTTTGCGAAGTTCCAGATGGATATTTAATTGTCTGGTTGAATAATCAGAATTATGTCCCCACTATTTACGGACAGATCGTTACAGAAAACGGAAATCTTTTGTGGGATGTGAATGGTAAGCAACTTGCAGAAATTGAATATTATGACAACAGTAAAACAAAAATCTATTATGATGATGGTATTTATCTTATCTGGGATGATTTTGATAACATTAATTATGAATTTGTTGTTTGTATGCAAAAAATCGATTTGAATGGAAATCTACTTTGGCCGAATAATGGCATCATGATCGATGCTGGTGAGAATCCCGATTTCATTAGGATTGGTGAATACACATTAGTTGTTTATGACTATTTTGACGATTATCAATTGTACAATATTGCAGCTAAACTCATCAATGATGCCGGAGAAGAGTTGTGGGAAACCGTTCTTTGTGATGAAATGCATGATCAGCGCGAACCGATTCTGTCCGGAATCGACGGAAATAATATTGTGATCGGCTGGAAAGATAATCGAGCTGGAATCTATGATTCGTATTACGGTAGCACAGAATACACTTCCATCTACGCGCAAAATGTTCATTTTGAACCTTCCTATTCTCCCGACGATATCCTGAATGCAATCACAGCCAAACTACATCAAAACTACCCCAATCCCTTCAATCCGTCCACGACTATTTCATTTAATCTTAGCAACGAACAAAACGAACAAATCGAACTTGTAATTTATAATCTGAAAGGCCAGAAAGTAAAAACGTTCACTGTCATCCTGAGCGGAGTCGAAGGATCAGGAAACAATAATTATTCAGTGGTCTGGGATGGAACAGACCAAACAGACAAACCCGTCGGAACCGGCATCTACTTCTGCAAACTGAAAGTGGATGGTAAAGATAAACTAATCAGGAAAATGATGTTGATAAAATAACCTTCGGAACGGTCGAGTTAACGAGAACCTTCCGAACGGTTTAAAAGCTATTCGTAAACCCGAGTCGGGTCATTGAATGTCCCAACTCGAGTTTACGTGAATGATAAGTGGAAAATGTAGATTC
>JAUSOT010000022.1 GCA_030656075.1 Candidatus Cloacimonadales bacterium | reverse complement strand
AAAGCCGAAAGATACTCGACATTGGAAGTATAAAAGGCGATGGAAGCTTGTTTCACAAAAATTCGGTTGCTGACTTCGTTCAGTTTATGAACGGCGTAGTGTTTGTATGCGGTCATAATATCCTGAATCATGATATTAAGTACATAGGAAAAGCACTGTATGATGCCGGCATAAATCCGGAGAATGTTATCGACACCCTGCATTTATCGCCTCTACTGTTTCCAACCAAACCGTACCATGCGCTTTTAAAGGACGATAAACTGCAAACGGAAGAATTGAATAATCCGCTGAATGATGCTATCAAGGCTAAAGATTTATTCTGTGATGAAGTTGCAGCTTTTAAACAGATGGATGAAAAGCTTCAGCAAATTTTTTATTTGTTACTGAATAATCAAAGAGAGTTCCGTGCCTTTTTTCGTTTTATTGCTTATTCATGTTCTACCTCATATACCGAAAATTTAATCCGTCAACACTTTGAAAACGAAATTTGCGAACAGGCAGATTTGTCGAAACTCATTTCAGATCATCCCGTTGAACTGGCATACTGCTTATCGCTGATTAATTCCTTTATTCACCATAAAAAGATTCATTCCATCACTCCTCCCTGGGTACTGAAAAATTATGCAGATGTGGAAAGAATAATGTTTCGGCTGCGGAATAAACCCTGCGTAACTGGTTGTACATATTGCCATAACGCATTAGATATTCACAAAGGATTGAAGCGTTTCTTCGGATTTGACAGCTACAGAAAATTCGGTGGCGAACCTCTGCAGGAAAAAGCTGTAAAAGCAGCGGTGGATAACAAATCGTTACTTGCGGTTTTCCCAACCGGTGGTGGTAAGTCCATCACTTTTCAAGTGCCTGCATTAATGAGTGGCGAGAATTCAAAAGGTCTAACTGTCATAATTTCGCCCCTGCAATCGCTGATGAAAGATCAGGTGGATAATCTTGAAAAGAGCGGTATCACCGAGGCTGTTACCATTAACGGTTTGTTAGACCCCATTGAAAGAGCCAAATCATTCGAAAGGATAGAAGATGGTTCGGCTTCTCTACTCTATATCTCTCCGGAGTCGTTACGTTCTAATACCATTGAGCGTCTGATTCTGGGGAGGAAAATTGCCCGTTTTGTGATTGACGAGGCACACTGTTTTTCATCCTGGGGACAGGATTTCAGGGTTGATTACATGTATATTGGTGATTTCATCAAAGGAGTTCAGGAAAAGAAGAATCTTCAGGAAGGTATTCCGGTTTCGTGTTTTACCGCTACAGCCAAACAAAAAGTTATTGAGGATATTCTGCTTTATTTCAAAGAAAAACTATCCATCGATCTCGAACTTTTCACTTCGAAAGTGTCGAGAACCAATCTTCAGTATAAAGTTTTTGAAGAAGGAGACGAAGAAGAAAAATACCAGAAGCTCAGAGATTT